>NZ_JBHWHX010000026.1:21536-109041 GCF_042732315.1 Streptomyces sp. NPDC059787 | reverse complement strand
GCGCTGGGTGGGTCGGGGGGGTCAGCTGGTCCAGGTGGTGGTGCGGATCGTGTGCCAGCCGTCGCTGGTACGGGCCAGGACCTCGAGGTGGCCGGGGTGGAGGACGTAGGCGTACTCGCCCTCGCCGTCGGTCTGGTCGGTGATCAGGCCCATGTCCAGGCCGTCGCCGTGGTGGCACAGGCACTGGCCGCCGCCGTCGGAGGCGGGCAGGTTGATCCAGCCGTTGGGGTGCTCGTCGAGCAGGCAGCGGGTGGCGGCCTCGACGTCGCCGCCGCACACGGTGAGGACGAAGTCGAGCAGCAGCGCGGTGGCGGTGTCGGGGGCTCCGTCCCGGTGCAGGTAGCGGCCGGCGAAGCCGCCGCCGGTGGCAGGTCGGGCGATGATGGCGCGGGTGGCCAAGGTTTCCTCCGGGTGTGGGTGGGGCCGGGCCCCGCGGGTGCGGAGCCCGGCCCGGTGGTGGTCAGGAGCGGGCGGCGGGGGCGGTCTCGTGCCAGGCCCACTCGCAGGAGCCGATGGCGTACCGGCCCTCGGGGTCGGGGTGGATGACCTCGCTGGCGTACGCGGTCTCCTCGGGGATGTCACTGAGGTACGCCCAGCGGATGTGCAGGACGATCGCGTGGGGCGTGCCGTTGGGGAGGGCACCGTCGATGACGTGGATGGTGTCGACGGCGTCGTGGCCGTACTCGGCGGCCAGCTCCTGCGTGCGGGCGGCGATCTCGCGGACGGTGTCCAGGCCGAAGGACGGGCAGAGCCAGTCGTCCCGGCGGGCGCTGCGGTCGACGCGGGCCTCGTAGGGACCGAGGATGTCGTCGCCGCAGACGCGGGCGACGCTCATGCGGTCGTTGTCGGCGGGCTTGTGGCTGATCTCGGTCACGGCGTGCTCCTTGGGGGGTGTGGGTGCGGCTGGGCCCCGCCGCCCGGTCGGGTTCGGCCGGGCGGCGGGGTGTCGGGGGTGTCAGGGGCGGTCGCCGTTGTCGGCGGGGCCGTTCTCGGTCCAGGGCCACTCGCCGCTGCCGATGCTGTACCGGCCCCGGGCGTTGGGCTGGATGACCTGAATGGCGTACCGGTTGTCCTCGGGGTCGTCGCTGAGGGCCGCCCAGAAGACGCTCAGAACGACCGCGCGGGGCTTGCCGTCGCGGGTGCCGCCGTCGAGGACGTGAAGGGTGATGGTGGAGTCGTGGCCGTCCTCCTCGGCCATCCGCTGCGTGTCGGCGGCGATCTTGCGGACGGTCTCCAGGTCGAAGACCGGGAAGAGCAGGCTGTTCCAGGCGGCGCTGCGGTCGATCCAGGCGTCGTAGGGGCCGAAGGTGCGGTCTAAGTAGATGCGGACGGCGCTCTGGTGGCTGGTGTCGGACACGGTTCCTCCTTGCGGATGTGGCAGCGCCCCGCCTCCCGGCCGGTGTCGGCCGGGGCGGCGGGGCACTGAGGGATCGGGGGTCAGGGACAGTTGTCGGCGCCGGACACGGCGTCGGCGAGGCACAGGACCGCGGCGGTCAGGCCGCTGAGCAGGCTGACGATCTCGCCGGTGTCGTGGGAGGTGACGTCGCTGGGCAGGTACCGGGCGGCGTCGTCGGCGATCTTGCGCAGGTCCCAGGTGCTCGGGTGGTTGCGCTGGGACTGGGTGGCCGGGCCTTCGCGGCGGGCGTGCACCACGTCGTCCACGGTGGTGAGCAGACGGCCGGGGTAGATCCCGGTGTCGTCGTTCCAGTAGTGGCCCAGGCCGAGGCGGACCTTGCCCGCGCTGTCGTCCCACAGGGCGTGCACGGAGTACAGCTCCTGCTCGGGGTCGGACTCGACGAGGAAGGCCGGGGAGACGAAGGCGTGCCCGGCCGGGGCGCTGGCCGGGACGATGGGGGTGATGCCGAGGTCGGCGAGGGCCCGGTTGACGCTGTGGGCGTGCTCGACGGCGTCCAGGGCCTTTCGGGCGTAGGTGGCCTCCTCGCGGCGGGCCTGGGCGGCTTCCGCGTCGGCGAGCCACTTCGGGATGCTGGTCACGGGTGTTCTCCTTCGTGGGTGAGATGGGGCCGGGCCCCGCGGGTGCGGGGCCCGGCCGGGGGCAGGTTGTGGGGTCAGAGGTCGGAGACGGCGGCGGCGAGGGTGTTGACCAGCAGCGCCACGGCCTCCCCCTCGTGGCCGGTGGTGGCCAGCGCGGCGTAGCGGTGCAGAACCGTGTGCGTGGCGGCCGGGAGCCGGTCGAGGTACTGGGTGAAGGTGAGGTCGCGCAGCGCGTAGGGGCGGTGCTCGTATCCGGCGCGCAGCGCGGCCTTGGCCATCGCGTCGGCGTAGGCGCGGCACTGGTGGGTCAGGTTCAGGTCCTGCGAGGCCATCTCGATGGCGTCGGGGCCGTAGGGGGCGGCGGCGGGCAGGGCGCGGCGGCGGTCGCGGCAGGCGCGCTGGCGGGCGCGGGCGTTGCGGATGCGCTCGACGTCGTGCAGCTGGCGGGCGGTGCGCCGGGCCTCGGCGGGGCCGGCGGCGTCCACCTCGTAGGAGGACAGGCAGTGCGCCCACAGGTCGGTGCGCGGCTCGGCGTCGGTGGCGGGCTCGGCGGCCAGGATGCGCATCCCGTGCGGTTCGTCGTTGAAGACGACAAGCCAGCGGCTGGCCGGGTCGATGGTGGTCATACAGCTCTCCAATAGGTTCATTCCAGAGGTGTGGCACATCTGCCGGGCGGGCGGCGCGGGTGCTCCGCCCGCCCGGCAGAGGTCAGGAGGTGTGGTTGTAGCGGGCGGTGAGGGCGGCCACGACCTGCGGCAGGGCCTCGCGCAGCACCTCGGGGACGTCGGTGTGGTGGCGGGTGTCGTCCAGCGCACCGAGCAGGACGACCGGCCCGTACAGGCAGTACGGCATCTGCTTGAGGTAGAGCCCGCTGACCAGCGCGGTGGCATACAGGTTCTCCGGGCGGGTCAGCGCGCCGTCGGCGTCGACGGCGAGAGCCAGGCGGCGCTTGCCGTCGGGGCGGGCGTAGTGGGCGATCTCGACCCAGCCGTCGACCTGCCCGCGCAGCGCCTCCACGAGGCCGGTTTCGGCGGGCAGCCGCACGTCGGTGAGGGTGTCGTCGGTGTCCAGGCGGACGCCGAGGATCGTTCTGCTCATGGGGTTCTCCCTGTCGGTGTCAGATGGCGGGCGGATCAGCGGTCGCTGTCGTGGGGCGGGTCGGCGAACACCGTGGCGACGCCGACCTGGACACGCATCGGCACGGTGCCGTCGGCGCGGGTCAGGTCGGCCTCGGCCTCGTCCACGTCGACGGAGACGGTCAGGCCGTACAGGGGGTGGACGTAGACGTAGACCAGGGCGCCGGCGACGCGGATGGCGGGCACCGAGTCGGGCTTGTTCGGCTCAACCGGCAGGAGTTCGGCGTTCGAGTTGAACTCGCGACTCAAGATGTCGTCGATCACGAGGTTCCTCCTTCGGGGCGGAGGCCGCCGTGGTGGCGGCCCCCGCGGGGTGTCAGAACGGGCGGAACTGCAGGGCGAGTTCGGTGAGCATCTGTCGGCCGACGCGCACCGCGTGCCCGACGCTGAACTCGTCGACCTCGGCGTAGGCGGCCATCTCCACCACGCACTTCAGGAGCACCTCGGGCATGCAGGAGATCCAGGTGCGGTAGTCCTGGCCGTACCCGGTCACGTGCCAGGTGGCGGCCAGGGCCTGGTCGACGGTGATCACGGCCTGCCCGGCGGCTTCGGCGGTGAGGCCGAACCGCTCGGTGAGCAGGTACTGCAGGTGCGGGCCGGCTGCGACGACGTCGGCGAGGCGGTCGGCGGTGTGTCCGGTGGTGAGCGCGTACGGCGCGGCAAGCGCGTCGGTCGAGGTGCTGTTCAAGGCTTCCTCAATGTGGCGTTTTATCTGGGGGGTTTAGACCCGGCCGCCCGCGTGGCGGGCGGGCGGCCGGTGCGGGTCAGACGAACCAGATGTCCAGGTAGGCGTCGAGCTGCTTCAGGGCGGTGAGGCTGTCCTGGGAGCGGGTCTGGGTGAAGCGGCCGGAGTCGATCGGCCCGTGGTCGGGGTGGATGAGCTGCAGGGTGACCCTGGTCTCGTCGGCGCTGCCGCGCTGGGCGGTGATCTTCAGGACGGCCGGGTCGTTGGCGTAGCGGACGTAAAGGCTGTCGCCGACGGTCCGCAGGAGCGCATCCTCGGCTCCGCCCAGGTGCTCGGTGAACAGCTGCAACATGGTCTCCTCCAAGAGGTCGTGCGATCGAATGGTGTGGCACATGCTGCGGGCGGCGGAGTCGTCCGCCGCCCGCAGCGGGCTCAGAACTCGGAGGTGACGACGACCGCGCCGTCCCCGGTGGTGCTCAGCGCCGTCTCGCTGAGCTTGGCACCGAAGGCCCAGACCTCGGCGATCACCGTGTCGCCCTCGTCGCGCGACCGCACCTCCCAGCCGCACTGACAGCTCGCGGAGCACTTCGACCGCTCGTCACCCCTGGCGTACGGCGCGAACTCGGAGCTGACAGTGACCTTCCCGACCCCGGCGGTGTTCAGCGTCGTCTGGCTCAGGGTGGCGCCGAAGCTCCAGAGCTCGGCGATCGCTATGTCGCCCTCGCTCCGCACCCTCAGCTCGAAGCCGGCGGCGTGAAGCGAGTGCGAGTGCTGCTCACTCATGCGTGCTCCTGTCGATGTAGGCCGGGCTTTCCCCCGCCCATCCCTCTTATTCTAACCGCACTCAGGAGGGCGTCAAGAATTTTTCGAGGAAACCTTCAGGTCAGAAGCTTGCAGGCGCGGTGTGCGCTCGGGCCAGGGCACCGCGTCCAGGGCCCGGCGGTGCGTGTCCGGCACCACCGCCAGCGGCCATCCCGCCCAGTGCAGGCCCATCGCGGCGAGGATCATCGCGTCCGCCTTGTCGTAGCGGCCCGGCCCGTCACACTCCAGGCCGTACCGCTCGGCGACCGCGTCGCGCACCATGCCCTTGGCGATGCGGGCCCGCTTCTCCTTCGGGTGCTCCTTGGCCGGGGTGGCGCTGCCGGTGGCGTAGATCGTGCGCGAGTGCGGGTTGACCACCGCATACGGGATCTTCCGCTCCCACAGGTCCTGGGTGAGGATCCACCACAGGCTGGCCAGCTCGTGATGCCCGGCCTGCCCGCCTCGCCCGTACGCCGCGCCCTCGATGACAACCAGGTCGGCCGCGCGGGTGCGCTCGCGCACCTCCTCGCGCAGCCACCGCAGCCGGTGGTGTCCTCGGCCCTTGCAGCGCAGGGCGTCCGCCCAGCCGTCGCCGGCGACGCCCGTGCACGTCAGCGACGGGTCGATGCCGATCACCAGTGGCGGGGCTACGGGCGGCGGGGCGGTCTCCACGGCGGCAGTGCTCAACGAAGGCTCCTTCACGAGGGCGCGGTGCATGAGGGGTCAGGCGGCGAGGGCCATGCGCAGCGCCGAGCCGTCGGCGACGAGTGGCAGCGGGCCGAGCTCGCGGGCTCTGGCAACGATCTCGGCCATGGACAGGCCGTGCTGGAAGGTGTGGCCCAGCTGCTGCTCCAGGGCCAGGTACTGCTCGGCGAGCGCCGGGCGCAGGCGGGCGGCGGTGATCAGGCTGTCCTTGTCGGCGAGGACGCAGAAGCTGCAGGACAGGCGCTTCATGCCCGAGTCGTACGCCGGGTGGTAGGGGGTGCCCGCGTCCGCGATGGTCTGCCATACCTGGCGGTCCGGCCAGCGCAGGATCGGCAGCCATGTGGTGACGGTGCGCCGCCCGCTGGAGGCCGCCTCGTCGGCGGCGATGTCCGGATGCTGGTGCTGAGCAATACTCGTATGCGCCGAATGGTAGGCGGTCACGGTGACGCGCAGTCACATCGTTGCCAATAGCGCCGGATCAGCTGACGCTGGCAATCACTGCTCGTCCTCTGGCTGCGGCGGCCGAGACGTGATGCGAGTTCGAAGCATGCCTGTTGTCGTATGTCGATGGGCCACGGAGGAAGGTCTCGCGTCAGACTCAAGTGATCAAGCGCCTAGAGAGATTAGACCCGGGAGTCCGACCATGTCCCATCGCGCAGCGTCACACTCCTCCCCTGTACCTCGCAGGGCGCCGTACGTCGCGGTAGTCGGCCCTGAGGCGGCAACGCCAGCCGAGGTTGAGACGGCCCAGCGACTGGGAAGGCTTCTGGCGCAGCAGCATTGCATCGTGATCTGTGGCGGGCTTGGGGGAGTCATGGAGGCGGTGTGCCGGGGGGCGCAGAGTGAGGGGGGTATCACGGTGGGCCTCCTTCCAGGAAGCTCGCGGGCAAACGGGAACGCCTTCCTTTCAGTGGCTTTGCCGACCGGCCTCGGCGAACTACGCAATGGCCTAGTCGTAAGAAGTGCTGATGCTGTAATCGTTGTAGGTGGAAGCTGGGGAACATTGAGTGAAATGGCGCTAGCTGTGCGAACGAACAAGCCCACTATTGTAATCGACGGGTGGGAAGTGCGAGCGTCTGGAAAATCCGAAAATTCAAAACTTTGGGCGGCTGTCTCGGTGGAGGAGGCGGTAGGAATGATGTTCTCGATGATTGGCCCCGAGATCGCGACAGGTGATGCAATATGACACTTCCGCCTGATGAACCCGATCGCGAAGATCTTTGGCACGCCTACGATCGGGCACAGGCTCATTACGATTCAGACCTACAGCTTTTCTCGAGTCGCATGAACCTCTTTTTGTTGGTGCAAAGCGCCCTCGTGGCTGTCGCCGCTGGTAGCAGTACCCGTCAGATGGGGATTAGCCAAATCTCGATGGCAGTCTTCAGCTTAGTGCTGTGTATCGGTTGGCTGTTGGTGGCGTTCAGTTCCTATCAATGGATCAAAATATTACGCGCCCACATGTCGGAGATCGCGGAAAAAATAGAATCGACAGCAGGTGTGGCCCCCTCTCCTGCAGTATTCCGACGCCCCGTCCGGCAATCCTTATTGAGTGGCGCATCTTTCGTCGAACAAATACTGGAACGCGTCTCATGGTACGTGCGGCCAACTCTGGTTACCTGCTTCCTTCCATTGCTGTTCATGGTTGGCTGGGTATACATCGGCTGGATTGCGTGAATACAGTCCATCTGTCGCCCGTGGCCTTGTAGCGAGGCGCGCAAACTTGGGTGGGGCATTTGAATCGCGAAGATCTCGGAGCGGCGGGCACGCGCTGCGGACTCGGCCGCCCGCAGACCCAGGCAGTTGATGATGTGGGCCGGCCGGTCCAGGCCGAGCGCGGCGACCAGTTCGGTGATCAGGATGCGGACCGGGCCGCGCTTTTGATCGCTGGTGCAGTAGCGGGCGGCCGACGACGGCCAGGCGGGCGTGGTGGTGTCGCCCCTGGCGCGCAGCCGGTGGTGCCGGTCGGCGATCTGCGTGAGCAGGTCGCCCTGGGCGCGCTTGCGTACGTGGAAGGGCAGGCCGTAGTGGTGGGCCTGGGCGGCGGCCAGGTCGCGGGTGCCTGGCCACTCGACGTCGCCGAGGTCGCAGTGCACGACGTGCATGCGGTCCAGGACGCCGGCGGCGTCGGCGAGTTGCACGAGGTGATGGAGCATGGCCTGGCTGTCTTTGCCCGCGCTGGAGTTCGCCAGCAGGAGGTCGGCGCGGGCGAGGTCGGGCACGGGCGGGGGCGGGGCCTCGAAGAGGGACGTCTGCACGGAAGGGGCCTTTCTGGGAGGGGGCCGCGCCCGCGGGGTGGTCACCGCGGGCACGGCCCGGCTTGAGGGGGTCAGTGCGGGTGCTGGGTGGGCTTGTCGGGGGTGGCGGCCGTCTCCTGTGCGGCGACTCGTGCCAGGTGGGCGGCGTCGGAGATCAGCGCGATCAGCGAGTGCGAGTAGTCGTCGTTGCTGGCCCGGTAGGCCGCCAGGTACAGGGCGCTGCAGGTCTCCATGTCGCCGTTGAGGTAGGCGGCGATGAAGCGCAGGGAGAAGGCGTGCGCCGGGTGCTGGGGGCCGTCGGCCGGGTCGGGCGAGGCCAGCGCCCACAGGTGCTCCGAGGCGGGGGCGTCGTACATGCGGGCCAGGGCCTGCCGTGCGGCGTCGGCGATGCCGCAGCACACCCCGTACATGTCCTGGCCGGTGCTGGCGAGGGCGATCTCGCCCAGCGCCTCCATGGCCTGCTCGTAGTCGCGGTTGATGGCGTGGTGCAGGACGTCCATGATCAGCTCGGCGCGGCGGGAGGTGTTCATCGTGGTTGTGCTCCTTAGGTCGGTGAGTGGCGAGGGCCGCGCCCGCGGGGGGGGTCACCCCGGGCGCGGCCCCGGCGAGGGGGTGGGTCAGGAGGGGGGGGGTTGTTTTTCGTGTTGTTGGTCATTTTCTGTCGGGGTGGTGGGGGGGGCGGCCCGGGGGGGGGGGTCCCCGCGGGCGCCGGCCCGGTCTAGGGGGTGGTTCAGGAGGCGGGGTTGTGGGTGCCGATGTCGGGCGGCAGCAGGGCGAGGCCGGTGGCCCAGGCGTGGCCGCCGGCCGCCCACGCCATCGCGTGCAGGGCGAGGCGCTTGGTGTGCTCGTTCATCTGGGTCAGGTCCGCCAAGGACAGGGCGTGGCGGCCGGTCAGCACGCAGGCCAAGCGCAGGATCTGCCACTCCGAGCCGGTGCCGATGAGCGGGCCGTCACCGGCGGACAGGCACGCGGAGGCGACCTGCCGCCAGGCGATGCGGGACCGGCCGTCGCCGTCGTCGATGATCAGGCGGACGCGCTGCAGCTCGGGCAGCCAGTGGCCGTGGGTGGCCAGCAGCCACACGGCGGCCTCCTCCTGCCACGATCCGGCGGCGCGCTCTCCGAGTCGGGCGCACAGGGCGGTGATGTCACTCATGTCTGTCTCCAAGAGGTGAGTGGGTCAGGTACGGGGCTTGGGGAGGTGGCCGACGTGCCAGCCGCCGCAGGTGCGGTTGCGGCACTGGTAGGTCGTCAGGCGCACCCCGCCCTTGGCGATGAGCCGCTGTCGGTGGTTCTCCGCCTGCTCCTCGGTGTCGTGGCGGCGCTTGCCGGTGCAGGCGCGGCCCTTGGTGCGGATCACCGGGCGACCGCCGCGGTGTCGCTGGTGGCCGCGCAGCGGGCGCAGCGCAGGCCGGGGCGGGTGGTGGAGAGGATCGCGCCGGCGGTCATCGGCTGCAGGGCCTGCCGCATCGGGCGCGGGGTGGTGGGGTGGGGCACGGTTCCTCCTGAAGGGTTGGTCGGGGCCCGCCCCCGGTCGGGGGCGGGTGGGAAGGTTCAGGTGGAGGCGAAGTCCAGCTGGAGCTGCTTGGGCTCCCTGGCCTTCGCCTCCTTGCGGCGTGCGTCCATCTCGCGGGCCGCCTGGCGGCAGGAGGGGCAGGGACGTTCGCCGTGGCGCTTGTGGTCCTGGGCTCCGGCCTCGGTGCCGCAGGAGGCGCGCAGCTTCGGCTCGGTCAGCTCCTCCTCGAACACGTCGTCCAGGGCGTCGATGACCTCGCCGTTGCACCACAGGCGTCCGCCGGCGATGCCGTCGAAACGAGCCTGGGAGGGCTTGACGGTGGCGATGCACTCGGCGCGGGAAGGGCACGGCCCGCAGGTGCCGAGCTGGGGCCCGCACAGCCGCTTCAGGTCGGCGCCGGTGTTCCACTCCTCCTCGGTGACGGTGAAGCCGTCCAGGCCGCGGCAGGGCACGCGGAGCAGCCACCCGGCACTCACAGGACGTCCTTGATGCGCTCGCCGATGTGGCGGGCGACGTTCACGGACACGGCGTTGCCGGCCTGCATGGTCTGCTCGGCCTGGGTGCCGATGACGATGTACCGGTCGTGGAAGCGTTGCGCGCCCAGCTGCTCGCGCGGTTTGAGCATCCGGAAGTAGCAGTCCTCCACGGCGGGAGCGGAGCGGAGCAGGCCGGCGGAGTCGCGGGTGGACAGCGTGTGCACGGGATCGGCGGACGTCTTCACGGCGGCCTTGCGGAAGGGGATCACCAGCGTGTTGCGCAGCTCGGCCGGGACCGGCCCGCCGGGCACGACCAGGCCGTGATGATTGCCCTGCGCGGTGACGCTGGTGACCGGCTCGGTGGCCAGTGCCGGGTTGGCGTGCTGCCGGTAGGTGATCACGAACGGCTCGGGGTCGACGGTGACCAGGGCCTCGCTCTCGCGGGTCAGCCTCGTGCGCATCGGCTCGGCGACGTCGCTGCAGGCGGTGTTCCAGCTTCCGCCGGTCGGCACGAGCAGCGCGTCGCCCTGCTTGATGGTGCGCGTCGAGAACGGCCGCTCGGCGACTGCATAGGCGCGGTCGGTGCCGTCCTTGCCGTGGTTGAGGGTGATCGAGGACGGGGTGTGGGGGAACTTCGCCAGGCCGGACCGGATGCGGTCCATCGTGGTTTCCACCAGCGGCTTCTTGCGGTCGCCGATGCGCTGGCCGAGGTCGTCCCAGTTGATGACGGAGGCGGCCGGGCGGACGTACGGCTCGACGACCGCGTTGTGGCAGCGCCGGTTGGGGCAGCGGTAGTTGTAGTCCCGCAGGTACTTGCCGATGCGCATGCGAGGGTCGAACCACGCCTTCTTCGCGTCGACGTCGCGCCCGCACTCGAAGCAGAACGCCCGCGGGCGGGGCTCCAGGTCCGGCTTGGGCATGCCTTTGAGGCGGAAGACGATGTAGATGCGGTCCCGCCACTGGGGGGCGCGCAGGTTGTTGTCGTCGCCGACGTGCGCGGAGGTCACGCACAGGATCTGCGGCTGCTCGTAGCTCAACTCGGTCATCGCCTTCACCCAGGTCTTGAACAGCACCCAGCACAGGGCGAACTCGACGACGTTCTCGATGACGACGTACGGGAACCGCTTGGCCTCGCAGGCCCGCACCACGCACCAGGCGGTCGCGCGGGTCCGCTCGAACGCCTCCGGGGTGAGCGCCTTCCACTCCTCGGCCTCGTCGGCGTCGAGGCTGCCGAGGACCTGGAACAGGTCGAGTTGATCGGTGGGGTGAATGCGGCCGCCGGCCGGGGAGACCTCGGTGCAGATGATCGACGCCCACAGCAGCAGGGCGGGCGGCAGGAAGCGCATCGGGTAGCCGGTGACGTCGGCGGTCAGGTGCTCGATGGTGGGGTGGTTGGCGGCGTGGGAGTCCATCGCGGTCTGCCAGTGGTTCATGGCGAGCTTGCCGCGCCATCCGGCCTCCACCAGGCCGGAGGAGGAACCGCCGACGCCGGCGAGGAGGTCGTTGAACGTCAGCTCAAGGCTGCGGGGAAGGGTTGCCAACAAGGTGTGTTCTCCAAGAGGTCGGGGCCCGGCCCCGCGCGGTGCGGGGCCGGGCCGGTCGGGTGGGGGTAGGTCAGAGCAGGGACTGGCGGGAGACGAAGACGAGGACCGTCGCGCCGCGGCGCTGCCACACCGTCACGGGCCAGTCGGCACCGCCGTGTTCGTGGACCATCTGCCAGCCCTGCTCCTCGAGGAGGTGGGTCTGCCAGCCGTAGTCCTTGACCGCTTCCCGGTGGTCGTTGAAGGGGCCGCTGAGCTTCCGGCTGTTGCCGGTGTGCTGGGCGGTGACGCCGGTGACCTCGACGGCGAACCGCTGCGCCGTGGCCAGCAGCAGCGCGCCGAGCCGGGTTCCGGCCGCCTGCGTGTCGGCGTCGGCCGCCGCCTTCAGGTGCAGGGCGACGCCGGCGAGCATCGCGACGACGTCGCCGCCGGACTCGCCGTGTTCCCCGTCCTCGGTGGAGTCGAAGACCTGGAGGTGGAAGGTGGGGTTGTCGCGGTGCTCGCGGGTGACGATCCAGCCGGTGACGTCCCGCAGACGGTCCGGCAGGCTGTCGTCGCCGCAGCCGATGACCAGGTGCGTGCCGTCGGGCAGGTCGACGTAGATGACGGTCTGGCCGCCGCAGGTGTCGATGTCGCAGACGAGTCCGGCCGCGCGCAGCGGCGTGGTGACCGGCTCGTACTGCTGCCACAGGGCCAGCCACTCAGGGCGGCCGGTGCGGCCGTGCTCAGGCAGGGGGGCGAGGTTCATGTGATCTCCAAGAGGTGCATAGTACGGTACAGAGTTGTGGCACATCTATGAACGGGGCGGCGGAAGTCTTTCCGCCGCCCCGTCCGGGGTCAGGGCTTACTGGTGCGCGGGATGCGGGCCGTGCAGCGGATCACGTCCACACACTGGGGCTTTCCGTCCCAGTACCGGATCTTGCTCGCCGGTCTGGGGTGCTGACACCAGCTGCAGGTGACGCTTTCGCGCTGGCCGGTCGCGGGCATCTCGGTCAGGCCGCGTGAGCGGTCTGGGCGGCCAGCGGGAAGCCGTGCTCGGCGGCGACCTTCTCGGCGAGCTCCACGCTGGCCGTGAAGCGGCCGTCGTGGTACTCGCGGGCGGGCGTCTTGAGCGCGTGGAACTCGCCGTGCGCCTCGGTGATGGCGATCGGCCAGGCGGTGTCGAGGAAGCCGACGACGCGCTCGGACTCGATCACCAGGACGTCGCCGTTGCGGATGTCCTCGCGGCACTGGGTGGCGTCGTACGCCTGCACGGTGTCGTCGAAGCGGTGGACGGTCGGCCCGGTGGCCGAGTCCTCGACGGTGACGACGCCTCCGTCGGTCAGGGTAGTGGCGCTCAGCTTCACGCCAAAGGAGAAGACCTCGGCGACGGTCTTGCCGTCCTCGTACCTGACCTTCAACTCCCAGCTCCCGTCCGGGATGCGGGCGGTCGCCGTCTCGGCGGTGGCTGTCTGCTCGTTCATGCGGTTCTCCTCGCGGTATCGGGGGGGAGGGCCTACCCTCTCCCACTTCCTCTTATTCTAGTGGCATTCAGGTGGGGGTCAAGATTCAAAATTTCGGCGGCTGCGGTGCCTCGCGGATCTTCTCCCGGCCCTCGCGAGCCGCCTGGCGGGCGGCCTGCCGTGCGGCCTCCACCTCTTCGGTCCGCTCCTGGGCCGTCCGCCGCGCCATCGCCAGGTCCTTCTGGTAGCCGCGCAGCCACTGCTCCTGCGCCTGCCGCTCAGCCTCCGCCTTGTCCCGCTCCCGCGCCGCGCGAGCGGCACGCGGGTTCGTGCCGCAGGCGCGGCAGTTCGCAGCGGGAGCAGGGTGCTTGGGGCAGCCACCGGCAGGCTCCCCCGCGGCGTCAGCCGTGGGGGTAGGGGGGGAAGGAAGAGAAGAGGAAGAAGAAGGAAAAGAAGGGGTTCCACCGGTGGAACCCAGTGGGTTCCATTCGTGAGACCCAGCGGGTTCCACCGGTGGAACCCTGCCCTCGCCCTCGTCAGGGTTCCACTCGTGGAACCCTGCCTCTCTCACACCCTCGCCGGCCGCGAGCGCCCGCGCGTCGATGTCCTCGTGCGTCATCGCGGGCTTGGACGGTGCCGAGCGGGCCACCCCCTTGCGGGCCTTGCGGGTGTTCTTCGGGGCCGCGTCAGCAACCGCGAAACGGGCCTCCAGGTCGTCGTTGGACGGGATCGGAGGCACTCCCAGCGGGAAGACCTTGTAGACCGCCCTGCGGCCCGCCTTACCGGTCTCCACGCGCTCTACGAGCCCCTTGGCGACCAGCTCGGTGACGATGGTCATGCACCGCTTCTCGGTCACGCCGACCCACGCCCGCAGACGGCGCAGACCCGGCTTCGACAGGCGCGTCTCGTCGTCTGCGGAGTCGCAGATCTTCATCAGGGCCAGCTTCTGCCCCTGCGTCACCACGTCCTCAGGCAGGTACGCGGCGACGACCATCAGGTGAATGGACAACGGAAGTTCCCTTCACGGGGGCCGCCGCCCGCCCCGGCCAGGGAGCGGGCGGCGGCACGCCGATCAGCCCTTGAAGGGCCGCACGATGATGGTCCTGGGCGTGGTCTCGGAGGTCTTCACCTCAGGTACGGCCAGGCCCGCCGCCTTGAGGTTGTCGATCATGCGGTCTTCGTCCGGCACCATCGGCACGGGAATGTCCGCGTCCTCGTGCAGGTCGACCATCCCCTGCACGTCGACCTCCCACTTCGGGGACTCCCCGCCCCACGCCAGTTCGTTGCGGCCGTACGCGCCCGCCGGCGAGGTGGACAGCATCGCGCGGGCCTTCTTCTTGATCTTCTTGCCTTCGGTCTCCAGCTCGTGACCGCGCACGTAGTCGGCGAGGGCCTTCGCCCGGTCGGCGTCGTCGTGGATGAGGGTGGTCTGCACCGGGGCACCGGGCTGCTCGGGCAGCCCCCAGCAAGCCGTCATGAACGGGCAGTGGTCGCAGATCGCGTCCAGGCCGGGCCCGTCGAAATCTCTCCGTGCCTGCTCCGGGGAGTCCAGCTCCAGCACCCGCTGCACCCACCAGCGGGCGCGGGTGGCCTCCGTCGGGTCAAACGGGAACTCCTGGACATGCTCCGCCCCGTTGTCGCGGTTGACGAAGCGGAAGCGGATCCGCTCCACCTCCAGCGGGCCCAGCTTGGCCAGGTACCGCTGGCCGCGCACGTCCTCGAAACCGACCGTGCGCAGCAGGTCGGCGTACAGGTACACCTGCCGCAGCTCGGCCGGGCTGGCGCCGTAGCGGCGCACCTTGTCCCACAGGTAGGTGCTCTTGGTCTTGACGTCCTCCACCGTCAGGGCCTCGGCGGGCACCTTGGGCCGGTGGCGGGCCGGGACGCGGGCGGCGGTCGCCTCGTCGAGCTGCACGGCGTCGATGTGGCCCTTGATCATGTCGTCGGCGACGGCGCGCTCCACCAGCCAGCCGTACTCGCTGCGCGCGGCACCCAGCAGGCCCTCGTGGATGTACGTGCCGAGGATCGCGGCCTTCTTGTCGGTCTCGTCGGTCGGGGCGGTCCCGGCGACGATGTAGGCGGCGCGGCGCTCGCACACGGTGTCCGATGCGCCGAGCTGCTGCTGCAGGGAGCGGGGCCGTCTGGCGTCCACATCGTGCGCGGCCGTCCACAGGGACGGCGTGGTCTCTACGGGCTCTACAGGCTGAGCAGTCACAACAACTCCAGAAGGTCGAGGGCGGGCCGGGCCGCAGGAGGCCCGGCCCGCGGGGGAAGGGGTCAGCGCCGGGCGGCGGCCGTCTTGGCGGTGGTGCGCTTGGCGAGGGCCCGCTTGGCGACCGTGCGCTTGGCGGGGGCCTTGCGGGCGGGACGCCGCTCGGGCTCGTCGTCGTCCGGCTCCTCGCCGGCGTCCTCCTCGGCCCGGCGTTCGGCAGCGGCCCTCAGCCGGTCGGCGTCCGTGAGCGGCCCCTGACCCATCTCCATGGGCGGGTTCTCGATCTCGGCGACCTTCCGCTCGATCGTGGCGCGGATGGAGACGACTTCGGCGCGGGTCAGGCCGGTGTCGTCACCCGCCGCGTCCCACCACAGCTCGCGCAGCTTCTCGACGTCCCGCAGGTCGTCCACCTGGTGCTCGCTCAGCCAGCCCTGCACCCGGTCGCCGACCAGGGCGGGCATCTGGCGGGGCTGCGACTCCACCGAGCAGCCGAGCCGGTTGAACACCAGGTCCTCGATCGAGAAGTCCGGCAGGGGCAGCGGCTTGCCGTCCTCGACGCGCAGCTTGAGCGAGCGGGCCTTGATGACCTGAGGGGAGTGGCCGCGGCGCAGGCGCACCCACACCGAGCAGTCGAACGCGAGGTCCTTCTGCGCCTGCACCTTCCACTCCCGCAGGACGCGCCCGCGGTTGTCGGTAACGGGCCTGCCGTTCTCGTCAATGGCAGTGATCTGCTTGCCGCGAGCGGTGATGATGGCGATGCCGGGGAACGTCTGCAGCAGGTGGATGATCTCGACCCACCGCTCAGTGGCGTCGTTCCACAGGTTCATGCCGACTTCGATCGCGGCGTCCGGGTCGTTCGACAGGCGCTGCGCGTTGCTCTTGCCGCGCCGGGCCCGCTCATTGGTCCAGGTCTTCAGCATCCGCCACAGGGCGGTCCCGGAGTCGACGGACAGCACCACCGGTGCTTCGCCGGCGAGGGCCGCGCGGCGGGCCTCGGCGTGGACGGCGCGGATCTGCTCCAGGATGTCCCGGTAGGTGCCGTCGTGCTCGATGATCAGGTAGTCGGCGCCGGGGATCGCCGCGTACTCGTCGGCGCTGCCCTCGGCCAGATCGACCCAGTACATCTGGCCGATGCGGTCGGAGGCCGAGAACTCGGCGGCGCAGTACGTCTTGCCGGCCCCCTCGTCTCCTTCGACGAGGATCAGCGGCCACGGCACGATGCCGGTCGGCTTGCGGGTCTTCAACTTGATGCCCATCAGGGCTGCTCCAAGAGGTTGTTGGTCTCACGCGGCGCGCAGGGCCCTGGTCTCGAACAGCCGCGCCCACTCGGGGTGGCGTTCGATCAGAAGCCGCACGTACCGGCTGCGGAAGTTGTTGTTCAGGCGGAAGGCGTCGCCTTGGGTGGCCTCGCCGTAGCGCCAGCGCAGGAGCTCGAAGAGCATCCCGATGCCGACGCGGCGGAAGCCCTTGGCCACGCAGTCCGCCGCCAGCGCCTCCAGATGCCTGAGCACCCACGGGTTGAGGGCGTGGAACTCCTCGAACCGCTGCTGGATGGACTGGTCGGGGTCGAGGGCGGGCTGCTGGACGCGCTGGATGTCGTCCAGACCGGGCAGTTGCTGCTGATGAATAGGCACAAGACCCCCGGAAGTGCTAACACCTCTCCAATGGTGTGGCACATTTTTCAGTAAGGGTCTGACACGATCAACCAGTTCACCGCCCTCAAAGCCACATCCGGCGGTCGGCGACCGGGCCGCGGCGGTAACGCTGCACATCCTTCCTCCCCATAGATAAGAGCATCGGCCCGCTCCGGGCCGATGCTCTTATTCTAGCCTCATTTTAATGTGGTGTCACCGTGTTTCCGCAGGTCACGACCCCTTCGCGGCCCGCCCACGCGGAACAATCACCGAGCCGGGGCCGGTGTAGCGGCCCTGCCTCAGCGCCGCCTCGACCTGCGGCACGACCGCCCACATCACCGTGCGGGACTTCGCCTGAATCTCCGGCGCCGCCTCGATGAGCGTGTCCAGCAGCCACAGCGGCGACCCGGACAGCTGGTAGTCCGCCGGCGCGAACCGGCCCTGCCGCACCACCGCCGACAGGTTCTGCTGGCTGGACAGCCCGAACAGGGCCGTCGCCTCCTGAAGGCCGACCAGCGGCGGCATCGCGTCCGTGCTGCGCGCCCACACACCGGGCTCCTGCGCGGCGACCAGCTGCTGCAGCATCCGCTCGTCCAGTTCCTTGGACCGCGGCGTCATCTGCCCGAAGGTCCGCACGAACGACAGCAACCAGTACGGCGACCCCGACACGATCACCGCACGCTCGTAGTTCAAGACACCCCGCGCCACCCACTGCGTCACCTGCGTGGGCCTCACCCCGTACAGGGCGGCGAAC
Organism: Streptomyces sp. NPDC059787; assembly: GCF_042732315.1. Lineage (NCBI taxonomy): Bacteria > Bacillati > Actinomycetota > Actinomycetes > Kitasatosporales > Streptomycetaceae > Streptomyces > Streptomyces sp. NPDC059787. Next base: position 91,892 of record NZ_JBHWHX010000026.1, on the reverse strand, counting down.
TCCTGCCTGCCGGCCAGGAACGGCTTCGTCTTCCCCGCCACCACCGGCCCCCTCCCCTCTCTCACGACTGCCATTAGATTCTAACTGGCGCAGGTCAGAGGCGGGTTTCCAGCGACCGGGGGCCAACAGCCCGTACTGCTACGCTGGAGCCCTCCAAGAGGCCGGGCCCCCGCTGGGAAGCGGGGGCCTTGGTCATGTCTGGGGCCCTCCCCGTGGGGTGAGGGCCTGGGTCATGCGCCGGGTGGGCCGGGCTACGCGGCGAGGCGGTACTGCGGCGGCCGGGCGTAGCCCAGCAGCCACCCGAACTGCGGCGACACGTAGTGCTCGGCGAGACGGAACACCGCGTAGTAGCAGGACGCGGCCAGCGGCGTCAGCACCCCCGACAGGGCCTGCGCGTCCAGGCTCAGCCCGTAGTCGGCGGCCAGCGCCACCAGCCAGCCGACGACCGCCGGGACGACCGTCCGGAGGAAAGACACGTACAGGTTCACTTCAGGACTCCTTGGGTTGGCGGGCGATCGCAGCGTTCGCCCAGAACATGACTTCCTCGAGGCGGAACATCGCCGACTGCTTCTCCGCGCCGGCGGGCAGCTCGTTGTGCAGCATCAGCGCCAGCTCCAGGCACGCGGCCCGGATGTCCTCGTGGGCCTGGCGGCGCTCGGCGGTGTCGGCCGGATGGAACGTGAACCGGCGAATGACGTCCCCAGCGTCCATCAGGTACTCACTTCCGGCCGTAGGCGAGGGTGAACAGGTGGGCCCAGCCGCGCGGCCCGATCTTCACGTCGCGGGTTACGCCCTTCGCCCTGTACTGCGGGTGCGCGTTGTGGAACTTCGCCACCGCCGCCTGGGTGCGCGGCCCGTAGGCGTCGGCCAGGTCCGCGTCGCTGATCTTCAGGAACCCCGCGGCGCGCAGCGCCCTCTGCAGCGCCTTCGCCGACGGCCGGGCCTTGCCCGGAGCCAGGCCGGCGGGGAACGCCGGGGGACGGTAGGGCGTGGGCTTCGGCTTGGGGCGCGTCGAGGGCGCCGTCGGCTTCTCGGGCGTCGTCGGTTCCGCGTCATCGTCGAGGAGCTGCGCGACGCGGGCCCGGAAGTCGTCCATGTCGATGCCGCGCGGGTCGGGCTTGCCCGGCTGCCACTCCTTGTGGCCGATCACGGACCTCTCGTTCCACCCGTGCGCCCTGCACAGCGCCGCCGCCCACCGGGCCGCCGCCTCGACCTGCGCCGCCGGCCACGCCTGCTTGCCGTCGCCGTGGTTGATCAGCTCGGCCCCGTAGAAGTGGCGGTTGCCGTCGGTGTCGGCCTCGTTGTCCACGGGCAGGGAGCGTTCGGCCTTCACCGCGGCAAGGACGTCGGAGTCCCCGGACCCGGCGTGGTTGGCGCGGCCCCAGCCGACCATGTGCACCGCACCGGCCCTGTCGATGACGGACTGGCACAGCGGGCCGGGCAGGGTGGAGTGCCCGTTGTAGCACAGCGAGACCATGCCGGACTCGGTGGAGTACGCGCCGGTGTGGTGGATCATCACCCCGTGCATCGGCCCCCACGGGCCCTTGTGGTCGCGGTTGTGGGTTCTCCAGGAACGGACCTCGCGCACGTCCAGGCCGGCGGCCTTGAGCACGGCGAGCGCGCGGTCAGCGTCGAGCGGTGTTGCCATCGGGCGCGTCCTGCTTCTCCCCCGCGCCAGGCATCGGATTTCTAGGTGGCAAGCTGTGGCAGCAGCCAGGCCACCACGATCGCCACCACGATCGGGGCGATCAGCGCGGACACCGCGAGGCGTCGGTTCGTGCGGCCCTCCGACCGCTCCCTGTCCCGCTCATTCTTGACCTCGTTCAGGTCCGCTTCGAGGGCGTTCAGGCGGATCTCGTCGGCCCGCCGGTCTGCGGCGTACTCGTTCTTGGTGACCATCTCAGCGAGACGGGCGGCGAACGCGGCGAAGTCGGCGCGCAGGTCGTCGCGCATCTGCTGCATGGCGCGTAGCAGCTCCCACGGTGTGGGGTCTTGGTTGAACGCGCTCACTGGGCGCTCCTTCGCATGAACGCCCCCGCGCCGCCCATGAGTCTACGGGCAGCGCGGGGCGCTCGCCTCAGGCGACGGGCACGATGTCAGTGACGGTCTGCCTGCACTGCCCGCACACGGCACGCCACGTCGGCGGCTCCGCATTGGGGTACATCTCGCACTCGTACGTGACACCGGCCACGGGGCAGCCCCCGGTGTGGCACGTGACGAGCAGCATCTCCGGCTCGACTTCTTCCATCAGATCTCATCTCCCAAGACCATCCAGCTGACTGCGGTGACCTGTGTGGTAGTTCGGGTAAGCCACAACGTGACCGACGTCCTCGAAGCGGCCGAGACGCCAACGCCGGTCACCGACGTACCGGGCAAGGTGGTAATGGCGGTGGCGTACGCCGTGAACGCGTTGCCCCGAAGATCAAGCCCGCTGACCGTGACGGAAGTCGGTGTGTTGGGCACGGGCGTGATGTCGACTCTGCCCCACGCGAAGTTGCGCGGCTTGAGGACGCCCGAGACGTCCACGATCATGTCCGCGCCGCCGGGGCCGCTGCTGCCGTCCCACTGGATGGTGATGAACGGTGCACCGTTGCCCGGCGCGAGGGGGCTGTCCCCGCTGGCGAGGATGATGTGTGCCTGCGCGCCGCCTTTGATGATTCCCGACTGCAGGTGCAGCGTGCCGCCGGAAGCCTGCCCCAGCATGCCGGTGGGGGCGACCTGGTTCACTCCGGTGGCACCGAGGACCAACTCACCGGACTGCAGCCGTGCCCATGTCTGCCCGTCATCTGACGTGGTGTGGAAGCCGGCCTGACCGTTGCCGATGTCCGGCGCCATCAGTGCAGCCACCGAGCCGTTGGCGCGCACTGCCTGCACTACGGCACCTGTGATCGTCTGGCCGTCGATGGCACCGGCCTTGATGTTGCTCGCGGTGATCCCACCGGACTCGACGACCTCGATGGCGAACATGTCCATCTCGACGGTGCCTGAACCGTTCTGGTAGTTGCAGTACATGACCGGCGTCAGGTAGCGAACATTGGGGTGCATCTGGCCCGGCGCGTTCGCGTTCGGCCGTACTCCGACCAGCGGAGGCGTCCCTGTGCCCTTGATGTAGCCGGTGTACGTCACCCAGCCCGCCCCGGCCACCAGGTCCTGCGCATTGGCCGCCGCGTAGTACTGGGAGCTGGGCGAATTCGAGCCGGTGATGTTGACGAATGTGACCCCATCAGCAGCCAGGCCCGCCACTCCCACGTACAGCTTCTGGTTCGTACCGGGTGTCGAGTTGGCGACGGTCTGCCGGAACCGGCCGCTGACCCGGTACGTCACCGACGGGTCGAAGGGGATCTTCACGTCCGGCCGGTAGGCGGCCTGTATGTAGCCGACGCACCTCATGACGCTGCCACCGGACTGGCCTTCCGCAGTAGCAACCGTGGTCATGGTGCCGCTGGCATGATTCAGCCACTTCGATGCCGAGTCGCCGAAGTCGTAGAACTTCTGCCCGATCTGCCCGGCCAGCCCCACCGCCAGACGGTCCACAGAGATGGTGCCGGCCTTGATGGCGGTCGCATCCAGGGTGTTCGTGATGATCGAGCCGCCGTTGATGGTGGTGGTCTGCGGGATCTGCCCGGCGCCCATCTGGGTGGGCGGCAGCGTCACCCCGGAACCGATCGACCCGGTCACCGTGCCGGCACTGCCCGCCGTGGCGACCGCGCCGTTGACGTTCGCCCCTGACACCACCAGGTTCGTCGCGTCGATCTGCGACGCCTTGATCTTCCCCACGGTGATCACGGACGCGTCGATCGAGGAGATCACGCCCGACGCCGCGGTGATCGTGCCAACAGCCAGCTGGTCGGCGGTCACCGTGTTCACAGCGAGCCGATCGCCGGTGAGGCTCAACGCTTGGACCTGCGCTGCGGTGATGCTCGCAGCCACCAGCCGGTCGGCGTTGACCGTCCCGGCCTTCAGGACCAGGCCGTCGATCTCCCCCGCGACCAGCTTCGGTGTGCTCACCGAGCCGTCGGCGATGACCGTACCGTCGACTGCCCCCGCCTCGATCTTCGCCCGGGTGACCGCCCCGTCGGCCAGCGCCAGCTCACCGACGATGCCGTCGAGGACTTCCTGCGCGACCACCGGGGCGGGCCCGGCCGGCCCCGCCACCGCCGACGGCGCGGACTCCTTGCCCGACGTCGACACGCACACCAGGCGCACCCACAGCGGCCCGCTCGCGGGCACGGTCATGGTCGCGGCCAGCGGCGAGTAGAACGCGGAGAACAGGGAGCCGCCGTCGGTGAAGTCGGAGCTGGAGGAGAAGTGAACCTCCACGTAGGCAAAGTCGGCAGGGACCTGGCTGCCGTCCGCGAACTGGCCGTCCCAGGAGACGGCGACGCCTCCCAGGACGGAGGCGATGGCGGGCGTGGACGGGGCGGGCGGGATGGGGCCGTTGACGGCCGCCAGCGCGACCGTGCCGTCCTCCTGCATGCCGATGCTGCCGCGCAGCACGCCCAGGTCGTCGTAGACGGCTATCGAGCCGTTCTCGATCGAGGAGTGCGCCAGACGGCTGGAGCGCGCCAGGTCGCGCACCAGGCGCTCCAGGTTGGCGATCCTGGCCGCCAGGCCGGAAAGGGTGTCTGCCACAGGGGTTCAGCCTCCGTAGATGAAGGAGTCGGCGGGCGCGAGGCTCACCGTCATGCGTTCCTGCTGGTCCCCCTGCGCCGGCGTGAGCGTCCAACCGGTCACCCGCGCCCAGCCGTCGAAGTCGGTCCACTGGTCATGGATCTGTACGCGCACGTCGTCGCCGACCTGGAAGGAGCCGAAGCGGGCCGCGGGGTGGTCGATGAGGTCGACTTCCTCGACCGAGCCGCGTTTCTGGCGGGCGACCCGGCCCGTGCGGGCCTTCGCCGCAAGCTGGTCTGTGCCCTTGATCATGGGCAGGTCCAGTACGTCCTCCAGGCGCAGCCGGCCGTCCCGTACCGCATCGACGGAACGCCGTCGGCCCTGGCCCTCGCCCGCGCCGAGCGCGACCACCACCTGCGCGTACGCGTCACCGTCAAAGGTGACCGGCTCCAGCTCGGCGATGTTCACGCCCGTCGAGAACGACACATCCGTGCGGCGAGACCCCAAGCGGGGCCAGCCGATCCGGATCCGCCGCTCGGGCTGCCCGCCCACCCACGACACCCGCTCGGTCCACTCCGGCCCGCCGAACACGTCGACCGCATCGGTGATCACGTCGGCCAAAGCTGTGGCCTCCCACCACGCCGTCGCGTACGGCTCCTCCGGGCTGCCGATCTTCGCCTTCGAAGTGGTCGCGTCGACCACCACGCCCAGGTCCCCGTCCGCCTGCCCCTGGCAGTACGCCCACACGTCCCGGATCACCTTGCACGGGTCGGCGTTCGTGTACGGGCCGCGCCCACCCAGGTTCCCGTGCAGGTCGTACCGCTTGCTCAGGTAGGAGCTGAACCCGGCCGCCTCGATCGGATAGCTGCCGCCCTCCGGGTCCGCCCGCCAGATCAACCCGCCCCACATCAGCCGATGGTCCCGCTCCGCGAAGATCAGCGTGTTGCCGGGGTCGACCATCGAGCCGAGGACGTGCGCCAGGTGCGGCTCCAGCACGGCCTGCAGCGAGCCCGGCCCGTTCAGCTCCGGGCCGTACGAGACGTCCGCCAGCGGCAGGTCCCACGCCAGGACGCTGCCGCTGACCGCATCACACGTCAGATAGCGGTAGGAGGGCACCTCAGACCACGCCCTCCTCGAACTCCACGTCCGCGATCAGGGAGGTACCGCCGTCCACCTGGAGGTTGCCGGACTCGGACTTCTGCATGGCCGTCTGCAGATACAGGTTCTGCGTGGTGCCCCGCATCGCCGAGGGGATGACAAGGCTGTCGGCGAGGACGACCGTGTTGCGGCGGGTGTTGGCGCCCTGGTCGTCGTCGATGTGCGTGTCCTGGCCCAGCACCGTCCCGAACACCTGCTGCATGTGGGCGTACACGTCAGCGGTGTCCAGGCGCAGTCCGGCGATGGTCGTGACGGCCTTCGCGGAAACCGCCCAGGGCGGCACGTAGATCGACCAGCGGGCCTGTGCCGGCCAGTTGCGCCACTGGGCGTCCTGGTAGGTGAGCCGACTGGCGGAGGAAGGGAAGGCCGTGTAGAGCTGCCGCTCCCGGCGCGGATTCGCGATCCGGCGCAGGTCGGTGATCATCGCGTTGGTGATGGTGGCGCAGTTCTCGGGCTGCGTCACCCGCGCCAGCGGTATCGCGGTCATCCCCGCCGGCACGGTCGTTGCCGTCGCCGACACGTTGGAGACGACGTCGAAGAAGCCGATGTCGTTGGTGGCCGGGTCCAGACTGCCCTCGTACTCGGGATCGAGGATGCGCAGCACCACCATGTCCGTGCGGGGCGTCGCTTCCGTCGGCGCGATGTCCACCAGGGCGGTGCCCACGTTGTACTGGGTGTAGGAGCCCTGCCCCCAGGACGCGCCGCGCACCACCCCGGAACCGTCTCCGACCTGCACGCCCGCACCGGGGGTGGTCTGCTGGGTCACCTTCAGGTCGTTGTACTCGGTCACGCCCTGCGATCCGCGCGACAGGTCACGGATCATCATGCGCATGGTGCGGGCGGGGTGCGTACCGCCGTTGACCATCATCGGCGGCTGGATCAGCGTCATCTCAGTGTCCTCACAAGGCGGTGTAGGCGTCGCGCCACGACAGGGTCAGGCGACAGGTGTTGGTGTAATCCGTCGCGGTCCACCGGATCTCGCTGCGCTTCGGCGGGATCTTGAACAGGTCCATGCGGGACCCGGACGTCAGCGCCGGCGCGGCGTTGCCGGACCCGTTGCGCAGCACCCAGCGGGTACCGGGCCGGGTGTCGATCTCGATCCGCTCCCCCGCGGCCAGGCTCGTCTGCAGCTGCAGGTAGCGGCCGGTCTCCACCACCCACACCTTCGGGTTGGTGACCGGGCCGTCGATGCGCAGCGTCGGCCACGCGGCCACATCCCCGCGGTTGAACACCCAGCCGGGCCGCTCCGACGGACTGGACACGCCCGTCGTGATCGGCGCGACCACAGGGGCCGTGAAGCCCTGCGAGTCGTTGGAGATGTCCAGCGGCAGCACCAGCGACTGCACGACGTCGGAGTGCCAGCGCGGGTCCGTCACCGTGAACTCCAGCTCCAGCGGGATCCACCCGTAAACGGCCTGCGACATCGTCACGGCATCCGCCCGCTGCCACCTACCGAACAGGCACTTCACCGCCCGGCCGGGCAACTTGACGCGCAGCATCGCCCGCGCGCCTGCCGTCTTGCGGATGCTGTCGATGCCGGTGATCTGCTGCAGCTGCGCGAATAGGTCGAGCGCCGCACCCGGATCTTCAGGAGTGCGGATACCGGCCTCGATCGACACCGTGCGCACCCCGAACAGGTCCACGCCCGGAAAGCCGCCGTCTTCGGTGGGGTTGTCGACGGTGGCGGTCCGCACCTCCGGGGTCCCCAGCCCGGTGATATCGCCGACCGGCAGCAGCGTGCCCGTCCCGATCACCAGGCCGCCAAGGTCGTACTGGTAGTCGTCCAAAGCGACCGTCACGCCTTGCCTCCTCGCTGCGCGGCGCGAAGACGCCGCATCACCTCCGTGCCGATCTGCTGCGCCACCTTCCGGCCGTCGCCGCCGGCGGTGACGTTGACCGGCATCTGGCCGATCAGCGGCCGGGCCGTCTCCCGCACCACCACCACCTGCACCGCGCCGGGCGGCTTGGCGTCCACCCGCGTAGGACCGGTCACCCCCTGCGCGGTGAGCGTGTATCCGAAGCGGTGGGCAACGTCCTCGAGGACCCCCATCGCCGCTGGCCGCTTGGACTGCCCGAGCGGGATGTACGCCTCCCCGCCCGTGGGAGGCTCGGCAAACCTGACCAGGCCGTTGCTCGTCGCGTACAGGCCGGGCGTCAGCACACCGCCCCACTCGTACGACAGGCCCTTGTTGGCCCGCCCCAAGTCGGCGAGGAGCTGGGTGGCCTTCTTCCCCAGGGCCCGCTGCAGCTGGGACTTGCCCGCGTTGATGACCTCGATGATGCGGTCCTCACCCAGCTCGGTGGCTTCCGCGACGTCGTGGATGCCCGTCTTCGACGACTTGACCGCGGCGATGATCTGCAGCAGGTCCGCCAGGTCCTCGTCGGACAGCGTCCTCAAGGCGGCCTTCAACGCCACGTCGGCCTTCTTCGCCTTCGACTTGCTCTTGACGGCCTCCGCCGCCAGGTCCTGCGCGGCCTCATCGCCCTGCGCGGCCAGCCGCTCCGCCAGGCCCCCGTAGCCCTGCGCGGCCAGCGTCATCAAGTTCTTCTGAAAGGCCGACGTCTCCTTCGTGGCGTTGCCGAGCTGGCTGGTGAAGTCCGACAGGGTCGCCTTCGCCGTGTCGGCGAGCTTCTTCAGGTCCCCCGCCATGCTCTTGAGGTACTTCGAGCTGCCGGTGGCCATCTTGTGGGTCAGCGCGGTGCCGTCCTCGCCCATCGCCTCCAGCGCGTCGGCGACGTCCTGGCCAGCGCGGCGGGCCACTGTCGCCAGGTCCCTACGCCACCGTTGCGCCTCCTTGATTGCCTGGTCCAGGTTCTTGGAGAACTTGCGCAGGTCGAGGGTTGTGCCCTTCTTGTTCATCGAGTCCGACGCGATCGACGACGCGGAGAACAGGCCGTCCATGCCGCCCGTCGGCGTGTACGACCAGTTCGAAAGGCCGCCGTCGGCGTGGTAGGTGACGGTCGCCCCGAACTGGTGCGCCACCTCGTCGAGGATCTGCTTGGACCGGGCCCGCTTCGACGGAGCCAGCGGAATGTACGCCTCGCCCGGGTAGGTTTCCGGCTCCGCCCACACCCGCCACGACCCGGCAGGCGCAATCTGTGCGACGTGCTGCTCCCGGCGCACGCCGCCGTCGGCGTAGAACGACAGCAGGCCACCGTCGGCCTGCGGCAGCGGCTTGTTCATCGCCGGTCCCGCCGTCACGCGGGGGATGACCGTCACCGACACCGGCGCCGGCGGGTTCACGCTGACGGAGATCGTCTTCGTGCCGGGGATCAGCCGCACGCTCGCGCCGATCGAGTTCAGTTGCTCCTCCACGGCCGCCATGTCGCCCGACAGCAGCGCTGTCGTCAGCGCCGAAGCCGCGGCCGTCCCCTTCGTCTTGGCGACCTGCTGGATCAGGTCCAGCATCGCCGTCCACTCGCCCTTGGCCTTCCCGCCGGCCGACTTGAACGCCGCCACCACACTGCCCAGGTCGCCTTCAGTGATCGGCGGTTTCGCCCCCCAGATCGCACGGACCTGGTCCATCGCAGTCGTCACGTCCCCCGACAGGAACGCCTGCTGCAGAGCGACCGCCGCATCCGCGCCCTTCTCGGAGGCAACCCGTGCCAGCAGGTCCATGCCTCGCCGCATCTGCCCCCGTGCGGCCGTGCTGCCCTCCCGTACGGCACGCGACATGTCGGTGACGGCCATCTTCTGCATGACCCGCCCGAACTTGCGGGTGTCGTTGGTCTCGGCGGCGTCCGCGAACTCGGCAGCGATCCTCTTGCCGTAGCGGGCCGCGATCGCAGGCAGCTGCGCCAGGCCCGCCCTGAACGCCGGCTGCGAGCGGGCCGCCGACTCCTCGACGATCGACGACAGTTCGTCGGCCACCTTGTTCTTGCCCTTGCTGAGCTGCTTGACCAGCTCGTCGAGGATCGGCGCCGACGACACCCCCAGCCCCGCGAAGTGGTCGCTGAGGTCGGTGTATCCGGACATGGCCAGCTTCGACAGGTTCCCCTGGAAGTTGCGCTGCGCCCTCAGCTGGGACCGCAGCTCCCGCATGTAGTCCTGCAGCGACGCCTTGGCGTCCTTGTTGGACTTGGCGACCTTCTCCTGCGCTGTCTGCCACGCCTTCGCCGGGTCGACGATCGCGCCGAGGGCCTGCGCCATCGCCTTCATCTCTTCGGTGTACTTCGGCAGCCCGTCGTCCCCGATCGGCACCAGGGTGTCCAGCGTCCACGCCTTCGCCGCCGCGACCCGAGTCTTGCTCACCTTGGCGTTGACGATCTCCATCGCCGCAGCAAGCTCGGCCTCCTTCTTCACCGCCTTCGACCAGATGCCGTGCTGCTTGTCCAGGACGTCCATCGCGTCCTCACCCTCCTTGGTGAGGGTGGCGGACACCTGCCCCGACGAGTCCACCGAGGCGAACGAGGCATTGCTCCAGATCTGGCGCCGCACGGCCGCGAGCTTCTTGCCGCCCGAGGTGATGCCCTCCAGGGCCTTCGTCATGTCGACGCCGGCCTTCTTCAGCGCCCCCGCGTCATCAGAGCCGGTCAGCGACTCCGCCAGCGCCCGCAGGCCCGCGCCCTCGGTGCCCTCCCGCTCCGCGCGCAGCGCCTCCACCAGGCTGTCGGTGGCCACCTTGGCTTCCTGCTTGGACGCCGAGTACGCCGCGTAGGCGAGCACACCCACCGACAGCAGCGCCGTCAGACCCGACACCGCCAGCCCCGCACCCCTCAGGGCCGCCGGCAGCACCGAACCGCCCGCCTGCGCCTGAGCCTGCGCCGCCCGGAACCCGTGCCACTGCGCGGTGAGCCGGGAGATCGCGGCCATCGCCAGCAACCCTCCCGCCGAGATCGCCAGCAGGCCCGCACCCGCCGACTTCAGCGGCCCCGGTATGTCCGAGACCACCCCGGCGAACACCGACAGAGCACCGGCGACCTCCTGCAGCACCGGCAGCATCGCCCGTCCCATGTCGATGCCCAGGGCCTTGCTGCGGTTGACGAACATCTCCCACTGGCCGGCGGCGGTGTCCATCTGGATCTCGTGCGCCCTGTGCGCGGCCCCCGCCCGCTCCACCTCGGAGGCGATGCCCCGGTAGGTGTCCGCGTAGTTCTGGCCCTCGTTGGCGGCCAGGGCGAGCATCGCGCGGGAGGCCCGCACATCATGGAACAGCCCGGTGATCGCCTCAGCGGACCCGTTCGTGGCCTTCGTCAGCTTGTTCACCACGACGTACAGGCCGTCCTCCTGCACCGCCGCGGCCGACGACTCGTAGCCGAGCTCGCGCATCATGGCGCTCAGCTCCCGCGTCGGCTGCATCAGGCGGGTCATCAGCATGTTCAGCCCCGTCGCGGACTCCGCCGCAGGGATACCCGCCAGCGTGATCGCGGCGTACGCGGACGTCAGGTCGTCGAAGGCGATCCCGGCGGCAGCAGCCATCGGCACGATGTCACCCATGTGCATCGACAGCTCCTGGAAGCTGATGACGCCCATGTTGACGGTCTGGAACATGATGTCCATGACGTCGGCCGCCTCCGAGGCGGGCAGACCGTACGCCTTCAGCACACCCAGCAGGGACCGCGCGGAGATCTCCGTCGTCGTCAGGCCTGCACTGGCGCCCTTCGCGGCTACGCCGAGGATCGACATCGCGCTCGCGCCGTCGAAGCCGGTCGAGGTGACCTGGTACAGGCCGTCGGCGAGCTGGCTCGCCGACTGCGACATGTGCTTCGACATCTCCACGATCTGATCGGTGTAGGAGTCGACCGTGGACGCGTTGATCTCCCTGGAGATCGTCATGACGTTCGCCATGCGCTTCTCCAGCTCCACCGCCCCGGCAACGCCAGCGGCGAGCACCAGCCCCAGCACCGCCCCGGCCCGCATGTAGCCCTCGGTGCGGGCCTGCGCCGCCGCGCGGGACTCTGCGGCAGCCGCCGCCTCCGCCTGCCGCAAAGCAGCAGCGTTCGCCGCCGCACGCTGCGACGCGGCAGCCTCCGCCTCGTCCCGTGCGGCCAGCGTCGCCGTGGCCCGCGAGTCGGCCGCCGCACGGGCCTGCGTGGCGCGCGTGGCCACGCCGGCCGCACGCGCCGCAGCAGCCTGTGCGGCCAGGGCCCGCTCCTCCTGCAGCGTCTGCGCCGCCGCCGCCCTCGTCGCCGCCGCTGCGGCAGCGGTCGCGGTGGCCTGCGCCGCAGCCGCACCCGTGCCCACCGCGGCGTGCGCGCGGGCCGCCATCGTCGTCGCCACCGCCTGAGCACGCATCGTCCGCTCAGCAGCAGCCGCTGCCAGCGCCCGCTCCCGCTCCGCACGCGCCGCCAGGCTCGACGCCAGCGCCAACGCCCGGCCCGACCGCTCCGCCGCCCGAGCCGCAGCCGCCTGCGCGGCAGCCGTACGCTCCACGGCCGCAGTGACACGGGCCTGCCCCAGCACCGCGTCAGCGGACGCCGACGCCTGCAGCCGCGCCAGCCGCTGCGTGGCCGTCCCGGTCTCCATCAGCGTCCGGTTGACCTGCTGCAGCTGCCCGTCGAAGGTCCGCAGCTGCGTCGCCGACTGGCGCAACCCGGCCGACAGGCCACCCGTGCGAGCCGTCAGATCGACGTAGAGGTTGTAGCCGCTGCTCACCTACGGCTCCCGTCTGGGCTTCAGCCCGATCTTCACCCCACGCCCAGCCGGCCCGTCCGGCACCTGCTCACGCTCCATCTCCAGCAGCTCGCACCCCGGACAGGTCGTGGCGTCGGAGACGTACGCAAACCGGTCCCCGCCCAGATCCGGCCGCCACTCGTCCGCCCGCGTCCCGCACCCGGAGCACACCACCCGCGTGTACGCCAGCCACGCCAGCGCCTTCGCCCGGTCCAGCGCCGTCCACCGCCCGTCACCCGCCCCCATGAACTGACTGTGCGGCATTCCATAGGTGTGGCACAATTCCATCTCGGCCCGAAACGCCGGGTCCGAGATCAGCCTTTTCCCAGGTCCGCGCGCAGCGTCTGGTTCACCAGCAGCGCCGTGGTGAACAGGGCTTTGGCGTCCGGGTCGGCCCAGGTGTCCAGCAGCTCCTGCGCGTCCTCGGTGCTCATGCCCTCCACCTCGACGCCGTCCTCCTCCCGCTCGACGTGGCAGGCGGCAATCAGCGCGGCCGGGAACGTGTCGACGTTGTACTCCATGCCCTTGTCGGCCTGGACTTCCGTCGGCGGGTGGTCGCGCAGCAGCTGCTCCCACACCGGACGCGGCAGCGCCCGGAAGGTGAGCGTCTCGGTGGCCTCCGCCAACGCCTCCTGCGCGCGGGTCAGGGCCTCGTCAGCGGCCAACACCCGCGGGTTGGCCGCCACGAAGGCGTCCCGCTGTTGCTCACCGACGCCCTGCTTGGCGCACTCCTCGATGGCTTCGGCGCGGGCCCTGGCCAGCTCCATCGCCGCGTCCGTCACCGCAGCCTTCAGGCCCTCGTCGTCACAGACCTTCATAGGACGCTCGGGCAGCTTCCGGTTCCGCAGGCGCTCCATCTTCGCGGCCCAGTGCGCGTCCTTGGCGACCTCCGCCGCCGGCGGCTCCACAGTCTTCCTCGTAGTCATGCGACATCCCCCTCAGATCCGGCCGCAGCAGGGATAGCGGCGTCCAGCTCCGGCTGGCCCGAGATGGCGAACGTGACGGTGAACTTCGCCGGGTCGTTACCGGCCGAGTAGGCGGGGGCGCGGCCCGCGACCCGCACCGGGAAGATGTCCATCGACTTCGACTTCGGGACGTCGCCCTTACGCATGATGACGATGAACCCCACAACGCCCTTCGACAGCAGCGTCTCGATGGTCTCGACGACTTGGTCCTCGTAGAAGGTGAGGGTGGACGAGTCGGCCTTGTCCTCGCCGGGGATGCTCGTCGTCAGCGTCGACCCCATGTCGGGGGTGTCGATCGGCGAGTTGGCCAGCGACCAACCCGCGACATCGGAGATCGCAGGCGACAGGTCGGTGGCGTTCGCGACCGCCAGCTCCGTGCGCGTCGGCACGTTGTCTGTGGCCGCGATCGCCTTCAGGAAGTAGAACTTCGTGATGCCGCGGCGCATGAACCGCTGCTGCGTACTCAAAGGGATCTCGCTCTCCGGGGACCCCGACCCCCGGCGACACGGCGGAGGCCCGTCCCCAACAGGTCGCATATGCGAGCCAGGGGGTCAGCCCGTACCGATGTGGCCGGACGTCCGCGCGATAGGCCTCCGCGGTGAGGAGCGGTCACCCAGCCGGCGAGGAGACCGTCAGGGCGAAACGCTGCACGTAAGTGTAGGTCCCGGACACGACAGTTGTACCGTCCTCCTGATCCAGGGCCCGGCCGATGACCCTCGCACCAGCCACGGTAATCGGGTGGGCGAACTGCCCACTCCCCGGCACGCGGTCCAGAAACGCCGCCCGCACCCTGTCGGCGTGCAGCGACACCTGCTCCGCCGTCGTCCCCACCGACGACACCTGCACGTACACGCGCGCATCCGCGTCCACGTCACCGAACGGCGGCCCGAACCCGGCCACCTGGCCCAGCTCGTACAGCACGCTGTACGGGATGGTGTTGCCCGTGGGCTTCGCATCCGAGGCGGGCGCCGTCCCGTACCCACAGGAGCGGCCCGTCACCGACACCAGCATCGCCTGCACCCCCAGCGCCACCCTGCGGCCCGACACGCTCATCTACTCGCCCTCCTCGCCGGCCGTCCTCGCCGCGGTAATGACCGCCTCGATGTCCGCGACCGCATACCGGTGCAGGCCAAGCTCGTCCCACACCGGCAGGCTGGCGGGGATGGAGCCGCGCAGCACGCCCAGCTCGCCGGTGCCCTCCTCCACAAGCTCCACCACGAACACCATCCGCGACACCAGGCCGAAGCCGTGCGCGCTCAGCACGGTGGCGACGGCATGGTGCAGGTCCTCCGCCAGGCCGCTCACGCGAAGCCGCCGTCGGCGATGTTGCCCAGGGCCTGAACGAACAGCGGCTCGATCGTGTTCACCGCGGGTCCCAGGTGCGGGTAGGGCGGCTGGTCGAAGATCCGGCCGAGCACATCCGGCCCGACGTAGCCGTACTCCAGGCGTCTGCCCTGCGGCTTGTTCGTGCCGACCGTCCCCGACACCACGCCGGCAGCCACATGCACCTCGTGCGTCCACGAACGCCGGTAGTCACCCGTGATCACGTTCGGGCCGGGCCGGCCGCTCGCGTTCGCCTTGACCTGCGTCTCCAGCAGCATCGTGTAGTGCCGCACCAACGCCAGCGCCTGCGGCAGCACCCGCGCGGCACGCGCGTCCAGCGCCGCCGCCACCTGCGCGGCGTTCGAGTAAGCCCCCGCCCTCCCATGAGCGTTGGGGTGCGGGTTACTGGGGGACGCCACCGGCCGCCTCCTGACTCCACTGGCCCAGCGCCCACTCCTGCAGCAGCCGCAGCATCGCTCTCGTCAGCTCGTTGGGGCCGCCGTCCATCAGATCGTGCCGGGACAGCACCTGCCGCTCCAGCTCGCCCGCGTCGAGCGCGCCGAGGAACGCCGCCGCCGAAGGCCCCGGGTCGGGCGGATCCCCGACCACCACGTGGGCCAGGCCCTCGAAGTCGTCCTTCACCAGCCGGGACAGGAACAGCACCAGCTGCGCCGGCTGACCGGCCACCTGCCGCAGCTCGTACCCGGCCACCGACTTGGAAATGTCCCGCCCGTCCATCACCACCGTGCCCGTGGCGTGGTTGGCGCTGATCCTCACCTGACGCAGCTCGTCGTCCATGCGAGTCAGCGTACGGACCGCCACGGACAGCCAGGTCAGACCAGCAGAACGGCTAGAACGGCGGGGTCAGCGGGTCCGGCGCGGACTGCGTGACCTCACTCATCCACGTCACCCGCGCCACCGCCAGAGTGCTCGCCTGCGACAGGTCCAGCACCCGCCACACCCGCCCCAGCAGCCCCTGGTCCTGGGTGACCGCCGTTACCCGCACCAGGTCGTCACGGGACGCCACCGGCGCGTCCAGGTCCGTCAGCAGCTGGTACCGGTTACGGGTGTCGTCCTGGTACACCTGGCCGGCCAGCGACATCACCATGCCGGGCCCACCAGCAGCGAACACCGCGCCCAAGCCCTCCCACACGACGACGTCCGGGCCAGGCTCATACACGCCCGTGTCCTCGTTCAGGACCTGCGGACCGGGCCGGAAGATCCGCACCGTATCCACCATGATCCGCTTCAGAACCGGCTCGAGGGCGGCTAGCGAGATGGGACTGCTCATACATTCGAGCGTAGGTGCCCGCGCGGACACCTCCTTGCAGACAGAGGGATCCCCCTCCCATACGGGGCCGAGAGGAGGAAGACCATCATCGCGCGCCCCGAGCCGTTTCCTCATTGGGCCATTACAGGCCGACCCGGGATTTCTTGGGGTGTACTGGCCCAAGGTTTGGCTGGTGTGTCCTCTGAAGGTCGTCGTGCAGCTTTAAACGGCTCCATCCGCCCTGCTCAACAAGGACTTGTGGTACTCGTCGGACGCCACCGTCATGCGGGCACGCGCTACTCGTGGAGGCGCTCGCGCGGCATCCGGGACGGTCGCTGGGCTACGCCGTGATCAGCCGTACGATCGGCAGGCGGGAGAACGGCTGCGGGGTCTGCTGGAGGCGCACGGGATGATCGGTATGAAGCTTCATCCCGACGAGGTCGAGTTGGGACTCGCCCGCGTACGCTCCGGCCTTCGAGAGCACCGCCGAGCATCGCACAGTGGTGCTGTCCCACAGCCAGTACGGATCGCCCTGATCCGACCCCGGCGCGCTTCGCGGCGGTCGCGCTGCATCATCCCAGCGGCCGATCCTGATGGGGCACGCGGACCTGTGGCCCGAGGGAGCCAGGCATCCCGTTCAGTGCGGTGACGGTGCTGGGTCCAGGGCATTGCCGACGGTACAGCCACCCTCTCCGGTCATCCGCTGGATTCGGGGTGGTTCAACCCAGCACCCAGCGACCTGCCCAAGTCTGAGGTGTCGTCTATTGTGCGGCACACAGGGCAGTCGTGTAGCCCTTGTGGCACATGTGGGGGAAATATGAAGAGAACCGTGGTCGCGGCAGCGGTTGGCCTGCTGCTCGTCGGGTGTTCCAGCCCGTCGGAGGACGAGCCAGATGAAAAGCCGCAGCAGACATCCGTAGCCACGGCCAGCGGGCTGACCGAGGAGCCGGCTGATGAAGCGCCACCGCCAGCGACGGTCGACGAAGCACCGGCGCCCGTGACCGTCATTGAGCTCTACTGCTATGGCGGCGATGGACCAAGCGAGTACTACAGCACCGTCGAAGCGGCGTGGGCAGGTAAGCACGGCCTTTGTGATGCCACGCTTGGCGGTGTCGAGTTGAGCGATGTCGAGAGCAAGGCGGTGACGACTGCCTACGGCGAAGGTGCCGGCCTGGACCAACTCGCCGTCCTCTACGGGATCTGCGCTGAGAACGGCGCGGAATCCTGGGACTACCTCAAAACGGCCGGATCGGAGGAGCAGCTGAGCGAAGTTCGTGGCGCCCTGCAGCTGTGTCCAGACCACCCCCAACAAGGCACCATCAACAAGCTGATCGGCGGTGCAGACAAGCGCAACGACTTGGAGGCGGATGGGCGGGTCTTCGGATCTGGTGTCTATCGCGTGGGTTTGGAGATCAAACCCGGCACCTACTACACGACAGATGTGGAGGGCTGTTACTGGGAGCGTCAGGACGCGAACGGTGAGGTGGTAGACAACAACTTCACCTCTGCCGCGAAGCGGGTGCAAGTAACCATCAGCAGCAGCGACTACGCTTTCAATAGCGAGCACTGTGGGGAGTGGCAGCCAGTGGACGGCTGATCTCCTGGAAGACTGGCGTTCCAGAAGGACAGCCCCGAAAGTTCCCTGGAGACTTGACCTCATCCTTCAGCTGGGTTACTGACCGTCTGATGCGTCCTTCGGCTCGCTTGGCCCGTCGATGGGCGGGCGGAGCTGTGTCATTGCTGCCCTGTCGCATCGAACCTTGACTGAGGGCGCTCGGATAGACGCCTGCAGGCAGCTATTGGCCGATCGGTGGAAAATTGGGCGGCCCTCTCCTCTTCTTTCCAGAGAGCACTGAACGCAGCAGCGCCTGCGCGTAGATCTCCACGGGCATGTTCGCAGCCCCGGCATGCCTCACGAGGTGCCGGAACTCATCGTCCTCCAAAGGGATGCGCACGCTGCGAGCGGGAGCGATGCCGAGTGATTGGGGGGTGTGAAGCTCGCCAAGGTGATCGGTAACGAGCGCGGCCAAGAGTTCTGGCACGGGGCGGCGGGGTCTTTCTCCGAGACGTATCCACCGGCTGACGCGGGAGTGATCGACGGCAATACCGCTGTGCCCTTCGCACAGTGCACGGTGGTTGATGCGACGGGCGGTCTCGCTGTTGGTCCAGCCGACCATGGCAAGGGCGAGTGCGAGCCGGTAGTTCGGCGTGCTCACGGAGCACCCCCGGGCGTGGTGATGTCTGGAGTGGTGAACGTGGGGACTGTGCGCTCGGGTTCGCACACCCGCAGGTCATAGCCCCTGGTCCGGGTGAGACGGGACCGTTGCGGTGCGCGCCCAACCCGGGTTTTGCGCTTGCCGGTTGAGGCGGCGGATGCCGCCCGCGAGGAGGCTGTTCCATGGCAGAAACCGCAGTGCCGAGGATCGTCCCGTCCCTGGAGGTCGGCGCACAGGTCGACCTGAGCCGCGTGCACTTCGTCGGTATCGGCGGGATGGGGATGCTGCCGCTGGCGCGTGTGTGCGCCGAGCGGGGGTTCACCGTGACCGGCAGCGACCTCCGGTCCTCGGCCGGAACCGAGATGCTTGCTGCCTGCTGCGGCGTCACCGTGCACATCGGGCACGCCGCAGCACAGCTGCCCGCCGACGCGACGGCGGTCGTGTTCACGCACGCCGTCGCGGCGGACAACCCGGAGATCGAGGCGGCGGTCGAGCGCGGCATCCCGGTCGTGCACCGCTCGATGGCCCTGCAGGCGGTGATGGAGGGCAAGACCACCGTCGGCGTGCTGGGCACCCACGGGAAGACCAGCACAGCCGGCATGCTCGCCGTCGGCTTGACCGGCATCGGGCAGGACCCGACCTACGTGGTGGGCGGGGACCTTCACGGCTCGGCCGCCAGCGGTGGCCGGGCAGGACTCGGCGACATCCTGGTCGCGGAGGTCGACGAGTCCGACCGCACGCACCTGGGGCTGAGCGTCGACATCGCGGTGATCACCGACATCGGCCACGACCACCCGGAGAACTACGCCGGTGTGGAGGACCACGTCGACGCCTACGCGGAGTTCGTCGGGGGCATGGGCTCCAACGGCGTTCTGGTGCTGAACGCCGACTCGCCGGCCTGCCGGGAACTCGCCGCCCGGCTGCACACGACCGGCACGGGTCCGCGACTGGTGACCTTCGGCCGGACGCCCAACGCCACCTGGCGCCTGACGGACGTCGAGTGGGAGGGCGGCGGTGGGACGGCAACCCTGCACGGCCCGGGCGGTCGGGTGCTCGACCTGCGTCTGCCTCTCCCCGGCGTACACCAGCTCATGAACGCGGCCGCGGTCGTGGCGGCCTCGGACGCCCTGAACCAGGACATCGACCTCCTGGTGAAGAAGCTCGCCGGTTTCGGCGGGGTGGCACGCCGGATGAGTCTGCGTGGCGAGGCCGCTGGGGTACGCGTGTACGACTCCTACGCCCACCACCCGACGGAGATCACCGCCGACCTGGCCGCCGCGCACGCGTTGACGGGCGGCCGGAGCCGGGTGCTCGCCGTGTTCCAGCCCGCCGGACAGGCGAGGCTGGACGCCTTCGGGGCCGACTTCGCCCTGGCCCTGGCGGGTGCTGATGAGGTGGTGCTGACGGACAGCGCCTCCGGCGTGCGGGAGGCGTCTCTGCGGGAGCTGTCCGTCATGGTCTCGTCGGTCGACAGCGGTGACGCCCCGGTGGAGCGGGACCGGGCCGCCGCGGTGACGGTCGCCGCTGCGGCGGCCCGGCCGGGTGACGTGGTGATGCTCATCGGCACCGGCGACCTCGTCGAGTACGGGCAGACCCTGCTCAACGAGGTCGACGACGCCCACTTGGCCGTGGCCTAAGCACCGGCCGGCTCGGGGTCCGGTTGCAGCAGCCTTTCGGCAAGGGCCTGCAACTGGACCCCCCGGCTCGCCTTGACCAGGACGACGTCCCCGGGACGGAGAGTGGAATGGAGCAGTCGCAGCGCGGTGTCCTGGTCGGGCAGGTGCACGGCCCGGGCGCCCGCCTCGCCGGCGGCCTTCTGGATCCACTCGGCTTCTTCCCCTCCGACGACAATGAGCTGATCGAGCTCCAGGCCGGCGGCGTGC
The DNA here is from genome assembly GCF_042732315.1 of Streptomyces sp. NPDC059787. Taxonomy (NCBI): domain Bacteria; kingdom Bacillati; phylum Actinomycetota; class Actinomycetes; order Kitasatosporales; family Streptomycetaceae; genus Streptomyces; species Streptomyces sp. NPDC059787. The sequence goes on along the minus strand of NZ_JBHWHX010000026.1, from coordinate 71,853 downwards.
CGTCCCACTTCCTCGTGTGCAGCGCGTGCGTCGTCACCGAGCTCGTTCATCCGGCCGAGGACGGCGATGGCGCGCCGGTCACGCCCGCGGGCCATCGACGCGAGCGCGTCCAGGGAAGAACGCATGCTGTCGGGGTTGGCGTTGTACGCGTCGTTGACGACCACGACACCATCGGCTCGGGTATGCGTCTCCATGCGCCACCGCGACTGTGGTGCGGCGGAGGACAGCAGCTCGGCGATCCGGCCGACGGCGAGTCCGGCCTCACGCGCGACAGCGGCTGCGGCGAGACTGTTGTGGACCTGGGGCTGGCCGGCGAACTGCAACCGTACGGTCGCGGAGCCTTCGGGAGTGAGGAGAGTGTAGGCGGGCTGTCCTTGGGCGTCGAGGGTGACGTCGGTGGCGCGAATGTCCGCGGTTTCGGCCAGGCCGTAGGTGACGACGCGGGCATGGGTTCGCTCGGCCATGGCACGCACGCGCGCGTCATCGGCGTTGAGGACCGCGAGCCCGTGGGCGGGGAGAGATTCGACGATCTCGCCCTTGGCCTTGGCGATGTTGTCTTGCCCGCCGAACTCTCCGACGTGGGCGGTGCCGACGTTCGTGACGACGCTGATGCGGGGCGGGGCGATGCCGGTCAGGTCCCGGATGTGGCCGATCTTGCGGGCCCCCATCTCCAGCACGAGGTAGCGCGTGGTGAGGTCGGCCCGGGTCACGGTGAGCGGCAGGCCGATCTCGTTGTTGAACGACTGGAAGGTGGCGATGGTCGGGCCGGCGGCCGGCAGGACTTGGGCGATGAGGTCCTTGGTGGAGGTCTTCCCGGCGGAGCCGGTGATCGCCACGATGGCGGTCTCCTGGAGTGTCGTCTGGACGAGGTGTTGCGCGAGGCGGCCGACCGCGCCGAGGACGTCGTCGACGACGATGGCGGGCACCCCCACAGGTCGGGTCGTCAGGGCAGCGACGGCTCCGTTCTCGACTGCCACCGTGGCGTAGTCGTGGCCGTCGGCCGTATCGCCTACCAGGGCGAGGAACAGCGTGCCCTTCGTCGCTTCGCGGGAGTCGAACACCGCGGGCTGGGTGACGAGGGTCTCGGGGTCGGCGACGTCGGCGAGGCGACCTCCGATGACCTGCGCGATCGTGGTCAAGGACATGGGTTCCACGTGGTTCTCCCTGCTCAGGTGGTGGGTCGCGACGCTACCGGGCGGATTGCCCTGGCTCGTGCAGGCGCGTGTCGTACGGAGGAGCGCGGATCAAGGCTGATGCCACGGCCTCCGAAGAAGGCGCCGAAGCGGTCCAGGGGCATGACCGCCGCACGGGCCTCGGTGGTGTGGCCGCTCGGGTTGCGGAAGACGACCTGACCGTCGGGCAGGCGGCCGATCGCCAGTACGAGGTGCCCACCGCGCCGCTCGGGGTCTCGTTCGGGTCGGCGGATCTCCTTGGACACGGACGCCATCACCATGAGGCCGTCGTCCAGCAGAGTGGCCAGTTCGTTCAGGCCGAGGTTCGGGTGCACCACGGCCGGCAGATTGTGCGAGGTCTCCACGTACCGCACGAACGGCGTGTAGATCAGCCCTTTGATCGAGCCGTCGTCCTGCCGCACGTAAGCCCCGTAGCGGCGGACTCCTGCCAGGAGCTCGAAGAGCGTGGCAGCGTTGCCGTCACGGTGCAGCAGCACCATCCGCAGGCAGGCGACGCCGCACATGTGCCGGCACCAGCGGCCGTATGCGGCCTGGGTCGGCGCGCCGGTCGTCCGCCATGCGGAGTCGTCGCGCGAGTCGTGTCCCTCGTAGGCGATGTCGCTGATCAGGTCCGCGGTGGCGTACTGGGTGACGACGGGAACCGGATCGTGAACGGGGCGCGGCCCAGGGCCGGGGTTTTCAGTGCAGCACAGTGGCATTGGCGTTCCTTCCTTTCATGGCACGGTCCACGAGTCCGCGAAATCGGCCCCAGTCGACGTTGCCGCCCGAGAGGATCACGCCGACGGGGCCGTTCGGCAGACGGTGCTTGATCCGTAGCAGCCCGGCGAGCGCGACCGCTCCTGACGGCTCGGCCGTGGTGCGGTAGTGCCTCCACAGCCGGGCCATGGCGTCGGCTATGGCCCTCTCAGGGACGGTGACGACGTCAGAGAGCAGCTTTTGCATGATCTCGAACGGGAGGGCGGCCGGCACGGTGTGGGCCAGGCCGTCAGCGATTGTGTCCGGCGGCGAGATCGGCAGGCGGCGCCCGGCGACCAGCGAGCGGTGGGTGTCGTTGGCGGTGGCGGGTTCGACGCCGATCACCTGGATCCTCGGATTCAGGTGACGCGCGGCCAGCGCCGTGCCGGCGGCCAGCCCGCCACCGCCAACGGGTATGAGGATCGCGGCCAGGTCCCGCACCTCTTCGAGCATCTCCCAGGCGGCAGTCCCCGCCCCGGCAATGATGTCCCTGTGGTCCGACGAGGACACGATGGTCAACTGCTCTCGATGGGCCGTCTCGCGTACCAGTGCGTCGCGGCGGACCTGTCGCCGGTCGTAGGTGATGATCCGCGCTCCCAGTGCTTCGACAGCCTGCCGTTTCACGGCCGGCGCGTCGTCGGGGATGACCACGGTGGCTTGTGTCCCGTGCAGGCGCGCGGCCAGAGCCAGGGCCTGGGCGTGGTTGCCGGAGGAAGCGCCGATCACCCCCGCATCGCGGTCGGCCTGGTCCATGGAAGCCAGCGCGTTGTAGGCGCCACGGAACTTGAAGGATCCGGTGCACTGCAGGTTCTCGGCTTTCACCATGACCCTGCGACCTGCCAGGTCATCGATCACGGTGGAGGTGAGCAGAGGCGTTCGAACAGCCACGCGTCGCAGCCTGTCGGCCGCGTACAGCACCTCGACGGACTCCATCGGCATGCGCACGCTCGGTGTCCCCTGTCTCATGGGCGGGCGCGGCGGTCGACGTGCGCGCCGCGAAGGATGTGGAGGAGCAACTGTTCGTAGGAGAGGCCGTCGGCGAGCGCCATCTGGGCCAGGTTCCCGCCCCTGGAGAGGCCGGGAAGTGTGTTGACCTCCAGCCAGACGGCCTTCCCGTCGTCTTCGACGACGAAGTCGTGCCGCGAGTACGAGTAGCAGTGGAGGGCTCGGTGTGCAGCCACGGCCTGACGCCGCAGCTCGTCCAGCGTCTCTTCGCTGATCCGGGCCGGGCAGTAGTAGTCGCACTCGGCGGAGCCCCGCTTGGCCGCGTACGAGTAGACGCCATTCGGCGTGCGGGCCTCCAGCGCCGGCAGGACATGCACGCCACCGTGCCGGTCCTCAAGGACGCCGACGCTTACGGAGCGCCCCGAGTGGAATGCCTCGGCCATCCACTCCCCTTCCTCAGCGTGCGATATCGCCGCGGAGAGGGTGAAGTCGTCGGCCGTGACGACGTGCAGCCCGATGGAGCCACCTTCGCTGACCGGCTTCACGATGACCGGGAGGCCGAGACGTTCCATGATGCGCGCGGCCTCTTCGTCCGTGTCGGCCGCGGAGTTGATGCCGACCGCTCGAGGAACTCGGACGCCGGCGGCCGAGACGAGCGTCTTCGCGTACAGCTTGTGCATACCGGTGGCGGATGCGAGCACCCCGGAGCCGGTGTAGGGGATGCCCAGCGTTTCCAGCAGGCCCTGGAGGCGTCCGTCCTCTGCGCCCCTCCCGGCGATGGCGAGGACCGCGAGGTCCATGTCGGCCAACCGTGCCAGCAGTTCCCCGGATGGAACGCTGAGGTCGAGGACGTGGGTTTTGATGCCCATACCGGTCAGGGCATCGTCGACGGTCCGGCCGGACAGGAGCGAACGATCACGTTCTTGTGACCAGCCGCCGGTAATCACTGCGACCGGGTCGGTGAACTCGTCCGGTCGACGAAGGGGGATGTGCAAAGTGTTCTCCTCGGTTGATCGCTGGTCCCAGGCCGACACGCACTGCGTCGACGCCGGGTGGGGAAACAGGCTCAGACGCTCGTGGACGTCTGCTTCGCCGTCGGGGGTGCGAGGTCGTTGAGGTCCACCACCTCACAGCCGAGCAGCTGCACCACTTCACGGACGGCGCACGTCCAGCGGATCCTCAGGTCGTCGTACGCGACGTACTCCAGCTGCGGGTTGCCGTCCGGGCCCATCGGTCCGGGTATCGGCTCCAGGGTTCTGGGGTCGTGGACGATGCCGGCGACGCCCCAGGCCGGGGTGTACTTCACCAGCGCGGCCGTCCACCCCTTGAGCAGGTGTGGGCAGGTCCGCGCGGCTTCGTACGCGCATGCCTCGTGGACCGGGGGCGAACTGGTCTTCTCGCCCTCGCGAATGGGCTGTCCTTCGTCGCCCCGGACCAGGAACAGGTGCCGTTCGTCGCTGCGACCGAAGGTGGTCAGACCGCAGACCTGGCACAACAGTCGTGTCATCGCCTGCCGTTGACGCAGCGGATGTACCAGAGCCAGCTTCGGGTGCCCGAGCCCTCGCGTGGCGGGCATGCGCGTCCACAGCACATCGTTCCTGCGGTCGAGGCATCCGTCCTCGTCCGCGTAGCCGATGCCTTCGCCGCCCTTCCCGCGCCGCAGCACGATCCGGTGGTTCGGCACCTTCTCGCTCGACCAGGAGGCGATGAACGGGACGCGGAGGCCATTCCAGTAGAACTGACGAACCAGGCCTCTACTCATCACGCTGCTCCCGTCGTGTTCCCTTGTGCGAGTCGCCGTGACTGAGGCGTCAGGCACGGTCGAACTCCCGCTCCCGCTCGACATCGGTGACCTGCCTGCTGTGTTCGGTGATCTCGGCCTGGGCAGCGCGGGCGTAGTGCCGCACCACCTCGTCCCCGAGCAGGCTCTGCGCGAGCGTGCTGCCGTCGAAGTACGCCAAGGCTTCAGCGAGGTCACGCCGCACGGGGGGTGCCTGCCGGTCTTCGTAGGCGTCGCCCAGGCAGGGGTCTGGCGGAGTGAGCTTCTCGGTGACGCCGTGTGTGATGGCTGCGAGCGAAGCTGCGAGCGCCAGGTAGGGATTGGCATCGGCGCCCGGCAGGCGGACTTCGAGATGCGTGCTGTCGCCGTGGCCGGTGACGCGGACTGCGCACCCGCGGTTGTCGTACCCCCAGTTCATGTGCTGGGGGGCGAAGGAGTGGGGGGTGGCGTGGCGCTTGTAGGAGTTGGGGAAAGGGGCGTACAGCGGAGCAAGGTGTGGCATTCCGGAGAGCAGTCCGGCGATGCCGTACCGCATCACCTCCGGCAGCCGCGTGCCGGAGCTGGTGGCGAAGGCCGACGTGCCGTTCTGCCAGAGGGACACGTGCAGGTGCATACCGCTGCCCACACCGGTGAATGGAGCGGCCATGAAGGACGCTGTCAGTACCTGGCGCTGCGCCAGGTACCGGACGGTGTGCTTGTAGACCGTGTAGGCGTCGCAGGCCTCCAGGGCCGGACCGTAGGGGAAGGTGATCTCGACCTGCCCAGGAGCGCCTTCTGTCTTGATCGACTCAACCGGGGTGCCGGCACCGCGCAGAGCGTCTTCCACCTGGCGGAAGAATTCGGTCAGCAGCGGCGGATGGGTGAGGGCGTAGTCGAGATTGTGCGGCACCACGGGCTGAAGGCCCTTGCAGAGGAGGAATTCGCTCTCCAGGCCCACACGTACCTCGAAGCCGAGTTCCGCCAGGCGGGCGAGCTGAGTGCGCAGGATGCGGCGCGGAGCGACTTCGACGGGCTTGCCGTCGTGGTGGAAGGCGTCGGCGAGGACCAGTGCTGTGCCGGGCTGGTGAGGCAGCAGGCGAATGCTGTTCTGGTCCGCGGTGATGCCCATGTCGCCGTAGCCCTGTTCCCAGCCCGTGAGGTCGAAGCCGCCGAGGGGGGTCATGTCGATGTCTGTGGCCAGTACGTAGGCGCACATCTCCGCTTTGGAGAGCATCCGGTCCAGGAACACGGAGGCGTTGAGGATCTTGCCCTTCAGCCGGCCCTGCATGTCCGGTACGGCGAGCCGTACGGTGGTGATCTCTCCTCGTGCCACGGCTCCCTTCAACTCGTCGAGGGAAACCGTCCCGGTGGGCCAGGGGCCGTTCTCGGTGTTCTGCGCATGCTGGTTCATCAGATGACCTCGCTGGCCAGGTCGGCCTGCTGGGAACTGCTGGCGGGGGTGGTGAGCCGGTAGTCGCGGCGGCCTCGGGTCATCCACGTCAGCCAGGCCAGCAGAAGTGCGACGGTCAGGGTCACGCCGGCGTAGTTGAAGGACTCGACGGTGAGGGGGGCGGACTGGGGCAGGCAGAAGACCACCGTAATGATCACCACGTAGACGACGGCAATGATGCCGATTGGTCGCCGCCAGCGGCCCAGGCTCCACGGGCCGGGCCGGTAGCCCTCGCCCTGGCGCAGGGCGAGGTAGACGGGGATGCCGTAGGCGGGGATCATGCCGACCGCGTTGATCGCGGTGATGGCGCCATAGGCTGCGGGTGACCACAGAGCGGGCAGCGCGAGCACGAACGGCACTCCGGCCGCGAGCCACACGGCGGCGACAGGAGTCTTCGTACGGCTGCTGACGCGTCGCCAGGTCTGCCAGCGGGGCAGGGCTCTGCTGCGGGAGAAGGCGTAGATCATCCGGCTCGCGGCGGCTACCTCGGCGTTGCCGCAGAACAGCATGGCGACGATGACGATCAGCAGCAGGGCCTTGGCTCCGCCAGCGCCGAGGACGTCGAGGAAAATCTGCGCGGGTGGCACGCCGGTCGCGGTGTTCTGGGTGGCCTTGTAGTCCTGGATGGCGGACAGCATTCCGGCCAGCAGGACGAAGCCGGCGATCCACGAGACCGCGATGGCACGCACGATGCCCTTGGGCGCCGAGGTCTGTGCCCGGGTGGTCTCCTCGGCGACATGGGAGCTGGCGTCGTATCCGCAGAAGGTGTAGCCGGCGAGCAGGGCCCCGATGAGGCAGACGTAGAAGATGTTGCTGATGCCGGTGTCGTTGTTGAAGTGTGTGAAGACGAACTCGGGCGACTGGTGCTCGGCCGGGGCGAAGGCAAGCGCGCCGACGATGACCCCCACGCCGATCAGCTGCCACCACACCGAGACTGTGTTCAGGACGGTGACCACGCGCACGCCGCAGGTGTTCACCAGGCCGTGCAGCAGCAGGATGCAGCCGAAGATGGCCATCGTCGTGGTGTCGGTCGGGTCTATGCCCCACTGCATCTGGGCGAAGGCGCCGATGAACGCGGCGGCGCCGTAGTCGATGCCGGCGATGGCGCCGAGCAGGCCTAACAGGTTGAGCCAGCCGGTGAACCAGCCCCAGCGTGGCCCGCCGAGCTTGTCGGCCATGAAGTACGGTCCGCCGGAAGTGGGGTAGGCGGAGACGACGTCGGCCAGGGACAGGCCCACCAGCAGCGTCATGAAGCCGATGACGACCCAGCTGCCCAGCATGACTGCCGGGCCTCCGTGATCCAGGCCGAAGCCGAACAGGCTCATGCCTCCGGCCAGGATGCAGATGACGGAAAAGCTGATCGCGAAGTTACCGAAGACGCCCATTTTGCGGGCGAGTTCGGGCGTAATGCCGAGCTGGGCCAGGACGTCGTCGTCTGCGGCGAGCGACCGGTCTGTTCTTCTCCGGGACACCAGGATTCCTCTGGGATGAAGGGCGATAAAGGGCTGAAGCAGACAGCGCACGGGGCTTTACCGGCAAGGAGGTGATCGGGTGTTCATCGGTAGCGCGCCGCCTTCCGGTGGGCGGCGTCGCGCAGGCGGCAGAACTCGACCTGCCAGTCCCGGCCGAGGCTGCTGCTGACCTGCGCCCACGGGGCACTGGTGGCGTACGGGCCGATAGCCTCGAACACCTGCTCCGCGCCGGGCTCCCCGCAGGCCGTCAGCGCGTGCGCCAGGTGGTTGAGGTCCAGGAGGGACATCTGCGCACGCATGGTGCCGGAAACTCGGTAAAACCAGTCATCGCGGGCACGCCGGGTGTGGTGCACGACCCGGTCGGTACTCCAGTACCTGATCGCCGCGCCCCGCCCGTCACCGTGCCAGCACTGGTACTCCGTGACGAACGCATACAAGGGCAGCATCAGCAGCGGAGAGCCGGCCCGGCCACTCATCGCGACCCACCGTGAGAAGTCCACCGCGTGGCTCAGCGAGACGCGCGCGTGGAAGTACTCCCGCATCCGGTGGTAGGCCTCGCGGTTGCCCGGATCACGCCGCTCCACCTCATCCAGCAGGGGCCACGGCCCTGGCGGAAGCGTCGGATCCGACGGTCGTCCCCAGTGGTGCGGCCGGTGCCGGTAGAACGGGTCGAGGTATCTGGCGTCGAGAGGGAGGCCGGCCAGACACAGAAGGCATATCCACAGCACCGGGTCGTCCGGGCATCTGCGCAGCGCCTTCCAGCAGGCGTCACGGGCAATGCCGGCGGCCCGGCGCAACACTTCGCCATCGACGCCCCGGTGCATGGCGCGCGTGGCCTGCCGGGTGAGCACCCGCGTCCACATCATCAGCGCGTCCGGGTTGCCCGGCTCCTCCTTCAGCCAGGCCGCGATCGCGCCGCCGTCGCCGGCCCCGACGGCCAGGACCTGGCTGCGGGACGTACGCAGCGCCCAATCGGTGCCCGTCTTGAAGAGCAGGTCGTGTGTGGACAGCCAGCGGTTCATCCGCAGGTCGTCCAGAGCCGTACGGAGATCATTGTCACGGCCCGCGGGATCGACGATCAGGGGCATCTCACGAGCGGGCATCAGCGTGCCCCCGAGCCGTCTGAGGAGCGGCCACGAAGCAAGCGATCGCGCTTCGGGTGCCTAAAGGGGAGATGGGTGGCATGGGGAAGCCTCAAGGTTGGAGGATGGAAGGCCGCCGGGCAGCGGTTGGAGCACCATGGGAGTTGGACAACAGCGGCCCGGCGACCGGTCAGGGGGACTTGACGGTCGCAGTCGGCTGACCGAGGCCGAGAGGCTTTCCAGGGCGCATCCTGACCCGGACGGTCTTCCCCCGGCCGGGGTCAGGAGTGCCCCAAGTGATCGCGCCTCCCAGCGCGATCACCAGCCCCAGACCTCTGGTCTTCTCCACGGCGATGGCCGCATCGAAATCAGCGAACTTCGGGTCCGGATCCGACACGTCAATGAGCAGGTCCTCCTCCTCAGTGATGAGCAGACCGAGCTCGACCGCGCCCTCAACCGACTCCGTGGGGTGCTTGACACCGTTCTCCACGAGCTCGTGGATGGCGAGCAGTGCAGCATCCTGGTCTCCCGCCCATCTGCTCATCACCAGCCAGGTGCGGGCATGGATCCGAGCGAGCTGTACGGCCGTCGGTTGAAGCGGCCAACTGCGCGCGAACCGCTGCGGACGCCGGGGAAGGCCGCGGACCGGGGCCGGCGGCCGACCTCCGGCCTCCACCTCTTCGCCGTTGTCCGGCCCAACGCCTCGTCCGCGCAGCGCCGCCGTGCTGAACCGGTCGCCTTCGCTCATGCCTGCTGACATCGGGTCCTCGGAAGTGGTGGTTGCGGTACCTCTACCGTTCCAAGCCCGACAGCTGGCGTCACGGGCGCCCGTGACCAACTTTTCTGGACACGTACGGCCCCATTGACCAGGGAAAATCAGCTTCTGTGGACAGCTGGTTGGGCTGGGTTCCCGCGTTCTTCCGGATCACGTTCACCCAGTGGAGCGACGACACAGCTACCGTGAGTCCACAACACCGCACAGGGAGCACGCCGATGAACGCCCCCTCAAAACCCGGTTCCAAGGCGGACCGTGATGCCCTCCGCCAGGACATGACAGTCGCCGGATGTTCGCTCGCGGACATCGCGGTCGAGATGCGCACCCGCTTCCGGATGCGGCCCAGGGAAGCCTGGCGGCATGCCCTTGGGTGGACGCTTCAAGAGACAGCGGACCGCATCACCCAGGCAAGCACCAGGCTCACCAGTGAGTCCGTCGCCGCCGACGCATCCCTTGTGGGCAAGTGGGAGAAGTGGCCCGGCCCTTCCTCCCGTCGCCCCAGTCTCTCGGTCCTGTCCGCCATGGCGGAGGCCTTCGCCTGCCGTGTGGAGGAGCTGCTGGACCTCGAGGACCGGCGTGCGCTGCCCGAGGCAGACCTGCGCCTACTCATTCAGGGCGCGCCATCCACGGAGCCACCGGCCCAAGCGACCCCACCGTCGCTCATCGTCACCGTGCCTGAGCCGACCAGAACCGAACTCGTACGTCTTGCCGCCGACGAGTCCGCGACATGGGCGCAATGGGCGGAGGCATCGAACGTCGGCGACATCGCCCTTGAGCAGCTGATGGCCGAGACACGTGCGCTCGCGTCGGACTACCTCACTTCGGATCCCCTCGTCCTCTTCATCAGGACGCGGGCATTGCGCGACCGCGTCTTCGCTCTTCTCGAAGGCCACCAGTACCCCCGTCAGTCAGCAGACCTGTACGCCGCGGCCGGATACCTGTGCGGGCTCCTCGCCTGGATGTCCTCGGACCTGGGGCAGCTACGCGACGCCGACACCCAGGGCCGGACGGCGTGGCTGTGCGCCGAGCTGGCAGGGCACAACGACCTGCGCGCCTGGGTGCTTTCGACCCGCTCCAAGGTGGCGTTCTGGGACCGCCGTCTTCGGGAGGCGATCAACTTCGCCCGGCAGGGCGCCGCATACCGCACGAAGGGCACGGTCGCGGTACTGCTCGCGTGCCAGGAAGCCGACGGCTGGTCCGAGCTGGGGGCGCAGGAAGAGGCGCTGGCGGCGCTCGCCCGTGCGGAGGAGGCGCGTACCACGGTGAGCGGTGAGGACGAGATCGGGGGCATCTTCGCCTGCCAGCCCGCGCGGCAGGAGAACTATGCGGCAGCCGTCCAGTTACGTGTCGGTCGCCCCGCCGACGCGTTGCGATCCGCAGACAACGCCCTCGCCCTTCTGGCCCGACAGCCGGTCAGGGCGTACGGCACCGAGGCGCAGATCCACATCAGTCAAGCCGCAGCGCATCTCGCCACCGGTGAAGCGGAGGGCGCTCTCGAAGCTCTCGCGCCTGTCCTCGCGCTTCCGCCGGACCATCGCCTGGAGCCCGTCACTCGCCGCCTAGGTGAACTGCGCTCCAGCATCGGACGGTCCCACACCAGCGGCGTCGCGGCCATTGGGCTGCGGCAAGCCATCGAAGAGTTCTGCGTGGACTCCGCTCCACGCCACCTCGTGCTCTCGCCAGGCGAGGGCCCAGCCTGATTTGATCCCGAGCTATGACGACTCAACCCGAGTTCATGCGGAACCACTGGTGGTGGCGGCCCGGCTGGAGTGCAGGCCGCCGCTTCTACACCTGGCATCTGACGTTCGAGGGCCAGAACGATGTGCACCGGCTCGCCGGCCAGTACCGGTCCGCGCTGGCCCCTCTCGGAGACATCCTCACTCCGATCCCCGACCAGTGGCTGCACCTGACCATGCAGGGCATCGGCTTCGTGGGCGAGACCGAGGAACGGGACGTCGACGCCATCGTGGACGCGGCCCACAACCGGCTGGCTGCCATCTCCGCCTTCGACGTCAGAATCGGGCCGGAGGTGCTCGACCCCGAGGCAGTGCTCCTCCACGTCCGTCCTGACAGCCCGGTCCGATCCATCAGGAACGCCATCCGGGACGCCATCGGGGATGTTCTCGACGAGGTCCCGGAGAAAGCCGAGGGCTTCACCCCGCACGTCTCCGTGGCCTACAGCGCCGGAGACGGTCCTGCCGAGCCAATCGCACAGGCCCTCGTCGGCCTCGACCTCGCACCGGCACAGGCCCGCATCTCCAGTGCGGAACTGATCGTGATCCACCGGGACAACCAGATGTACGAGTGGGAGTCGTACGCGAAGGTGCCCCTCGGCTGACAGGTGCCTGCTCATCGGGGTCTTGCCGCTCGTGGACGGTGAGACCCCGAGACGCCTCAGGCCGGCTTCCCGAGATCCGGGCGCGGGCCGAACGCGCGCTGGCATCTCGGATGGGAGATCGGCCATGCAGCCGCCTCTTCCACGCTGCGGATCGTGCCGTTGGCCTTGTCGGGGTCTCTGTGGTGGGTCCAGCCGCACCCGCGGCCGTCGAACACTTCCATGAACCGAACCCCCAGCTCGCTGGCCCGGTTCAAAGTGCCCGCGTTGTAGGCGACCGCACTCTTGGCGAGGGTTGCCGACTCCGCCCATGCCCGTACTGGCATCCGGGCACCGTTGCGGTAGATGACGTACGTGAGCTGGTGTTCGGCGGCGAGTCGGTCCGCGAGGTCCCTCGCAGCCTGCAGTGCGGTGGTGTGGCCAACCGCCAGCTGCGGCACCTCCTTGCGGGCGGCTTCCCGTACCGCCCGGTAGAACACGGCCGCCATGCGCTGCTGTTCCTCGGAGCGGCGCAGAAAGTCGGCGTAGGAGTCGGAGGCCAGCGACTGCAGCGCCTCGGCGTGGATCAGCGTCCACGAGAAGCGCCCGCCGGCCGCCTGCGTTGCGGCCCGCGCGCCCTCCTCGTACAAGTGAGGAAGCTGCCGGGTCACGAACGCCCGCGCCTCGGCGTCTACGCGCTGCCGGAAGTCGACGATGGCGGCCTGGAACTGTCCAATGCGGTCGGCCACCATCCGGGTGCGCTCGTTGTCGCCGATTGCCGCAAGCACGGCGGCCTGGTGGCCGGCCAGCCGCTGCCACGCATCGTCGAGGACCGCGGCGACGCGGGCGGCCACACTGTTCGTATCCCCCGGCGTCAGCGGCGGGAACTCGTACGCCATCACAGGCACCAGGGCAGATAGTGGTGGCGTCGGCGGTGCGCCGACTGCAGCGGGGCGATGATCAGGGTGTCCCCGCCGTTCGGCTCGTCGGGTGCGGTCGTATCCTCCACGGAGGCGATCTGCCGTTCCAGGCCGGTGAGGTTGGCGGACTGGTCGAGGGTGGCGATCCCGTTGACGGTCAGCTGCAGCGGCTCGGCCAGCAGCTTGGCACGTCGCTCGTACAGCACTTCCAGGGCGACGGCTCGCGCGGTTCCGAGCCGGGCGTAGCGGGTCTGCAGGTCGGTCGGGTCGGCGGTGGGGCCGAGCTGTGCCAGGAGCCAGGCCAGGACTGCAGCGTCCACAGGCGTCCTCCTTCCAGGTAGCGGCTAGGCCCAGCGCCCTCTCGCGTGGAACAGGGGCGCCGGGCCTGGCTGGGTTACTCGTCGGCCTGCTTGCGCGGCTGAGAGCGGGGCTTCGCCTTGGCCTTCGCCTCGGAATCGGTGGTGCCGGCGTCCGGGTCGCCGTCCTCGTCCTCGTCGGGCTCCCACGCGGCCGGGTTGGTGATCACCGCGGTCAGGGCCTCATCCGGCTCGTCGCCGGGCTGCAGGATCAGCGCCTCACGGGTCTCCGGGTGCGTCACGTGCACCGATGCCGCCAGTCGTCGTCCCATGTCAGAGCACCTTCGCAGTGATGTGGCAGTCGGGGGAGTACATGATCGGCATGGCCACGGCCGCGCCCTTGGTCCACAGCTGCACGGGGTCGTCCTGGCCACCTCGGGTGACGATCGGGCCCGGCGCGTCCTCGCGGGTGATCTGCGGGTTGCCGCCCCGCGACAGCAGCAGCGACTCCGCCGTGGTGCCGTACAGGGTCTGCCCCCACTTCGAACGGTCCGGCGGCACCATCACCCACCGGTCGTCGGGCAGGCACTTCGTGAACACGCCGTCCACGCGGACCTGCGCCTTGTAGAGGGTGATCGGCGGCAGGCTGTAGTTGTCGCGGACCACGTTGATCTGCTGCGGCGTCAGCGAAGCCGTCGGCGTCAGCGACGGGTTCACGCTCCCGTAGTAGGCCGCCCTGTAGGCGTTGTTGCCGGCCAGGTACGAGTAGACGCGCCGCGACGTGAACACCAGCTCGGGCATGGGCGCGCTGATGGAGTCGAGGTAGTCGATCCACCGCAGCTCGTCCGCGATCGGGTCCGACGTCGGGTCGGACCACAGCGTCGGCGCGGTCGGCATGTTCGCCGCCGGCACACCGAAGTCGACCTCCTGCGTGAGCCCGTTCTCGCCCTGCAGGGAGAACTTCCCGTCCACGAGGACGTCACCGGCGGCCAGCTCCAGCCGGGAGTTGATCGCCTCGACGTGCCGCTCCACGTCGTCGTACAGCAGCTGCTCCAGGCGGGAGGCGTCCTGCCCGCGGTCCGCTTCCTGCAGCAGCAGCTCCACCTCGCCCACCATCAGCTTCTGGCCGAGGGACGGCAGCATGCCCTGCGTGGACGTCTGCCACGCCTGCCGGTCCGCGAACGGCACCGAGGCGTCGAACGCTCGGTACTTCGCGGCGTTGACGTAGCGGCCGGTCTGCTTGATCCGCCACATGACGTCCTTCACGGACACCTTGGCGAACACCGTCTGCGTGAGCAGGAAGTCGGCCGGGGACGGGATGTATCGAGCGAACGTCGTCAGGTCCGCCACGGAGATGTCCTTGATCAGGTCCTGAACAGTCATCTGCAGGGCCTCCTTACACGAAGCGGATCTGACAGGTGGCGGACGGGTCGACCGCGGTCACGGCGACCGGGAGCTTCGCGGTGACCACCGAGCCGTGCCACAGCAGCGCGGCCGGGGCCTTCGTCTGCGACGGCGTGAACAGCACCTCGGCGAAGACGAACCCGGCCAGGTTCTGCCGGCCGTCGGTGGCATCCGTGGCGTACAGGCCGTACAGCCCGGAGGCGGTGATCTTCCCGACGGGGATGCCGGACAGGAACCGCGAGAAGGGGATGTCCGTGTCGGTCGACGGCACGTAGTGGGTGCCGGACGTGAAGGTGGACATGTCGAGGGTGATGGTGTCGACCGCATCGGTTCCGTGCAGGCTGGCGAGCCAGGACCGGTCGGCCGTCAGGTTCAGGGTGGTGGTGACCGGCTGAACGGTCATGAGTCCTCCCGTGGACGTGACGAAGCTGGTGATCGTCCGCTCACCGGCCGGTGGCGTCGTCCACGGAAGGGAGGGGCGTGGTCCCCGCAGGTCCGGCCTTGCCCCGCCGGTGGGAAGTTCAGGAGCCCGTCAGGAACCCGCGCTGGCGGGCCATCTCGGCACCGTGCGAGCCGGGCTTGGGCAGGTTCGTGCCGCGCGAGGGGGGACCGCCCGCAGGGGAACCCCCGGGCGCGGCCGGCGGCGCGGCAGTGGTGGTGGAGGCACCGAACAGTTCGGGCCTGCGCGCCTTGAGGGCGGTGGCGGCCTCGGTGAGGGCCGTCTCGTCGGCGTCGTCGTCGGCGATGAGGAGCAGTTCGGCGTCGGCCAGATCCGCGCCCGTCGCGCCGAGTCCGACGAGGACGGCACGGCGCGTAGCGGCCCGCTCCCGGGCGAGGGCCTGCGCCTCACGCTGCTGCGCGGTCGCCTCCCGCTCTGCGGCGGCCTGCTCGCGGCGCTCCAGGTCGGACAGGGCTGCCTGCTGCGCGTCGCGCTGCTGCTGTACGAACGCGGCCAGCTCGTCGGCCTTGGTGAAGCCCAGCTGCTCGACAAGGTCACGGATCGCGGCCCGCCCGCCCTGCTGCTTCTCGCGGGCCAGCAGCCGGTTCAGCGCCTCCTGGTCCGGCGTCGGTGTCGCCAGCACAGCCGGGTCCGGGGCCGGGGCGGGAGCGGTGGGCGGCTGCTGGTTGGCCGGGTCGGTGGGGGCCGCGCCGAGGATGGGGTAGACGGGGCGGCCGTCGCGCCGGTATCCGACGGGCGTACGGGGGTCGGGCAGCAGCCTGTCCATGCGGATCCAGTCCTCCAGCAGCAGCGCCCCCGCGCCGCAGACCAGTGTAGCCACAGCCCTGTACGCGGCACCTGTCCGTGCGTGGGGCCGGTCAGCCCTCCTCGGGGTCGACGTCCTCGGCGGGCGTGCTCTGGCCGGGCGGCTGCGCGGGCGCGAGGTCGGCGGGCTGGCCGGCGGGCGACTCGACCAGCGGCACCTCCTGCACGGGGTCGGCTTCGGGCAGGCCCAGGTACTCGCGCACCGCGCTGTTGTCGCCGGTCGCGTCCGCAAGGCGCGCGGCCTGGTCGAAGGCCCGCTTCTGGATGCGTTCGATCTCGTCGGCGACGTCGTCGATGGGGTACCCGGCCTCCTGCAGCATGCGCACCGCGGTCTCCAGGGAGAACACCCCGGCTTCGTAGCCCTGCGCGACGTCGTTGAGGACGGTGGTGCGGTCGGTGGGGGTGTGCGCGCCCCACATCAGGCGTGCGGGCAGCGACTCACCAGCAGGCCACTCCTGCCCGGCCTGGTGCAGGCGCTGCACCATGCGCAGCAGCAGCTGGTACTTGTGGTTGCGGGCCAGGCGCATCGCGCTGACGAGGGAGTCAAGCGGGCCCAGGGCGAGCTGCAGCGCGTACCCGGACGGCACCTTCGCCACGTCGAGGGTGCCGAGACCGGCCGTGGTCAGGCGGGTGTTGGAGGCGAGCCGGTCGAGCATGTGGTCGACGCGCTGACGAAGTTCGGCGAGCTGCGCGGAGGTGTCGAGGCTGTCCATGCGGCCTGTGTCGGACAGCTGCCACACCGACCCGGCTTCCACCCGTACCGGCAGCGGCTGGCCGGTGACGCGGTCCACCGGCAACCGTGCCCCGGCGAGCGCCACGATCGGTGTGCCGGTGGTCGAGGAGGCGGAGGAGCTGTCGGTGTCGGTGGCGGCCAGCTCGTCCAACAGTTGCAGAACGGTCGCCAGCGTCGACTTGCCCCAGTGCTCACCGGCGTCCGGAATCGAGTTCGGCAGGTGCACCACCGGGATGAAGTCCACCATGAGGTCCAGGTGGTCGAGGACCTGCCCGTCGGACCGCACCCGGTAGGTGGCTTTGTCCGGCAGGAAGGAGAACACGTCGTTCGCGGAGCCGAGATCTTCCAGCAGCCATTCCGCGTCGGTGAGGTAGCACGTCGTCGATGACGGCACGCCCGGCGCCCACGGGTAGGTGCGGGTCACGGTGCCGGTGACCGGGTCAAGGCTGTCACCGACGATGAGCACCGGGTCGCCTTCCGCGCCGACGACCTGCTCGCGGATCGCCCGCCCGCCACGGGTGCGGCCCGGTGCGGTCGCCGGGCCGATCGGGCCGAGCTCGTACGTGATGCGCCGTACGCGGTCCTTCAGGCCACGGATCGGGTCGGCGGGGAGCTCCCACGCGAAGTGCACACGGGTCGGGTACTCCTGGGCGTCCTGCTCGCTGTCCTCCCACTCGGGGAAGTACCAGCCGGGGTCGTAGGTGCGCAGCAGAACCCGCCGCTTGGAGGGCTCCCAGGCGAGAGTGTAGAGACCGTCGCCGCAGCGCACCGCGCACCGCTCGGCCTGCTGGATCCGCAGCGGCAGAAGCTCCTTGTCCGCCCAGGTGCGCAGCCGCTCCTGCAGGTCGGCCGCCGCCAGAGCCTCGGAGGTGGCCTTCTCGCCGGCCTTGTCGGCGTGTTCCGCGCCGGGCACGACGATGGTCTGCTCCGAGCCGAGGAGGTAGCTGAGGGTGGTGTCGATCAGCTTGGACGGGTCGCCGAACTCGCGGCGCTCCACGCCCTGCTTGTCGTCGCCGGTGACAGAGGCGAGCTGCCCGGCCTGGTTGGAGTCGTAAGCGGCGAGGAACTTGTAGGCCGCCAGGCGGCGCAGGTCCTCGCCTGGCACCCACGAGGTGTTCAGCTCGGGGAATGCGTGCAGGCCCGGCCTCGTCGGGTGGGTCATCGCCTGCTTGTAGTTGAGCCATGACCAAGCGTCGATGAGCAGTTCACGCAGATGCCTCATGGGTGCCCCTCCAGGCAACCGAGCCCCGCGCTCGCAGCCAGCCTAGTGCTCCAGAAGCATCTCGCTGTTTTCCCTGGTCAGGTACGGCTAAGGGGGTAGATCAGGGTCCGAGCAGCGCGATGAGGCTCGGCAACCGCCACAGGGTCCGAGCCTCCGTGCGTTCGTCAGTCGACGAGGTAGTGGGCTTCGATGTAGGCGACGGTGGAGTCGTACGGCTCTCCCACCGGCTTGAGCGCGTACCGGCGGAAGACCGCGGCGGTGGCGCGGCGGGCGCCTCGGTTGCGGGCGTCGGCGTTGTCCCATGACCGGGCGAGGGTGCGGGTGACCACTTGGTCGATCTCCTCGGCCAGGTTCCTCTCCGTGACGGTGAGGCCGGACGGTGCGTGGTCGTGGATGATTCGCGACAGGACACCCACGTGGTCGTCGTCCAGTACGACGACGGCTTCGTCGGGGTGCTTCTCGGCGTCCACGATGGCACGGGCGACCCGGAGTGCTTCGGCCAGGAACTCCAAGGCGTCCTGGGCGTTCTGGATGATCCGGTCCCGCAGCTGCTTGATCCGCTCCGCGAGGGCGGTGTACTTCGCGGACCCCGGTTCGACGCCCTTGTCGAGGGCGGCCTTGATGTGGTCCAGGATCTCCGCCGCGGACGGCGGCTTCCTCTCTTCGCCGTCGTCCTTGTCGGGCTTGGGGCGGACGAGTGCCAGCAGCTCCTTGAGTATGGCGATGCCCTGGGCGTCCAGGACGAGGGCTTCCTCCTGGGAGGCGACCACGGAGAAGGAGTGGACGTGGGCGTTGATGATCTCCAGGACCATCGGCCCCAGCTCGTTCAGCCGTTCCTTCCGCTCCTCGTCGGAGGACTTCTTGAACAGGGTCGTGTATACGGAACCGAACAGTCCGAAGCCGTCCCGGTACTTGGCGACCCGCTTGTCGGTGTTGATGAGCGGGAACAGGCGAGCCAGGAGCCGGTAGTCCTTGCTGAACACCTCGGCGGCATCAGGGTCGGCAGCCAGGAAGACGTTGATGGCGCGCACCGACTCGTACCCGTGGACCGTGAGGTCCAGGCCGTCCACGTCCGCGAAGAGGTCTTCGATGCGGGCGAAGGTCGTACGGAACTCGGCGACCAGCTCGGTCAGGTCGGTGACGAATCCGCCACCCTTGCCGGCTGCCACAGAGGTGGGGTCGGCGACGGCCCGCTGGACCTCTTCAGCCAGGCTGATGTAGTCCACGACCACACCCTGCGTCTTCACGAACCCGGTCGGGGACACCCAGGTGCGGTTCGGGCGGGTGATCGTCTGGAACAAGGTGTGGGCCTTCAGCGGCTTGTCCAGGTAGAGGACGCCCTCGTTGGGGGCGTCGAACCCCGTCATCAGCTTCGCGGTCACCACCAGGAAGCACAGCGGGTCGTCCGGGCTGAGGAACCGCCGCTTCTGCTCCTCCTCCTCGACCTCCGAGAGCCGGTACGGCCGCATGGCGGGATCTTCGTCCTTGGAGTCCGAGACGGAGATGTTCACCTCGGCGGTGATCTGGTCGTGCTTCCCGACCTCGGCGAGTACCTGGGAGGCTTCGAAGCCCGCCAACAGCTCGTTGATCTTGTCCGTGTACGCCACGGCCAGCTCACGGTTGTAGGCGACGACCTGGGCCTTGAGACCGTTGCGGTAGGCGCCGGCCAGGTAGTGGTCCACGATGTCCTGGCAGACCGCGTGGATGCGGTCAGGGTTGGCGAAGACGCTCGTGAGGCGACCGAACTTGCGGGACAGAGCCTCACGGTCGGGATCGTCGAGGTCGAAGTTGTCGCCGAACTCGTCGAACTCGGCCTGCAACTCCTGGTCGTTCATCTCGAAGGCGACCGGGTGCGGGTCCAGCAGGACCGGGACGGTCGCCTCGTCCAGCAGGGACCGGGACACCGAGTACCGGTGCAGCACCCTGTCCGGGTCGCTCTCCTCGCCGAAGAGGGCGAAGGTGTCGGTGGCGAGGGTCCTGACGGGGGTGCCGGTCATGCCGAAGAACTTCGCGTGCGGCAACGCTGCGCGCATCTGCCCCGCCAGGGACTTCGACCGGGCGGACTGGGTGCGGTGTGCCTCGTCGACCAGCACGATGATGTTGTCCCGCATCGACAGGTTCTTGCCGGCGTCGGCGAACTTGTGGACGGTCGTGGAGATGACGCCGCGTACGTCGTCGGCCAGCAGGGAGCGCAGCTCGGCGCTGGTGACGGGCTGGTGGAAGTAGGCGTCGCCCATCGCGGAGGTGAACACCCCGGAGGTCTGCCGGACGAGCTGGGTCCGGTCCGAGAGCAGGATGATCGTGGGCGAATCGGTGCGGGTGTCGGCCAGCAGCAGCGAGGCGGCGAACACCATCAGCAGCGTTTTCCCCGACCCCTGGTGGTGCCAGATGAGGCCCTTTGACCCGCCCTCCAGGACCCGCTTGTGGATCAGGTGCGCGGCCTCCATCTGCGGGTAGCGGGGCAGGTATTTCTTGTCCGCCCCGCCCCCGGCAGTGTCGAAGAGGACGAAGTTGGCGAGCATGTCCAGGACCGTGGACGGGTTCATGAGCAGCTCGACGGAGCGTTGCACGTCGGCCTGCCCGGACAGGTTCTCGTCGTCGTCGGTGGACCGGAACGGCTGCCATAGATTCGTGGGCGCGCCGGCGGCACCGAACCGCAGCTTCAGCCCGTCGGAGGCGACGGTGAAGACGTTGGGGGTGAAGAACCACGGGTATTCGGTGGCGTACACGTCGTTGATCTCGCGGGCAGCGTCGGCCCACCCGGACTTCGCGGTCGGGGACTTCACCTCGACCACGACCAGAGGCAGGCCGTTGACCCAGTACACGAGATCGAACCGGCGGGAGGTCTTGCCGGGGACGGTGATGGTCACCTCGTCCGACACGACCAGCGTGTTGGCGGTCGGGTGTTCGAGGTCGATGACCTTCAGGGCGTGCCACACGCCGTCGGCGTCCCGGAACTCCTTGCGCCCGCGCAGCAGGTGCAGCACCTGCTCGTTGGCCCGCACCAGCCCGCCTTCGACGGCGTTGACCGTGGCGATGATCTCCTCGACCACCGCGTCCACGTCGAACCCGTCGATCACCCCGGGGTTGAACCGGACGATGGCGTCCCGCAGCTGGCCGGCGAGCACAGTCTGCGTCGTCTCACGCGGCAGCGACCTGCCCGCTGTATAACCCCAGCTCATCGGGAGGGACCACTGGATCATCAGGTTCTGGAATTCACGCTCCCGAATGCCCTTAGCCATGGCTCAGGCCTCCCCCTCGGCGGACTCGATGTCGATGGTGCGGTCCAGTAGGCCCGACAGCAGGCTGGCACGAACGCTGCGGAGACGGTCAGCTTCGGTGCGGAGGGTGGCGACCTGCCCCTCAACCGCATCCAGGGCATCAGCCGCCTGCTCCTGCTCACGTCGGTGCGGGACGGGCAGTGTCACGATCAGGAGTTGGTCGGGGTTGAGTCGCTTACGGCGCTGCACGGTTCCGACGACCCGGCTCTGCATCTCTGCCCACAACCGAGGCGTGCGGCAAACGTGCTTCATCCACCTCGGATCGATGTCACTGGCTAGGGTGAAGGTCGGGAACTCGTTGCTCGCCACAAACCCGTCGAATTCTGCCGGGACAACCGTGATCGGCCCCTCCCAAGCGGTCAGCTTCCGCATGACCACCTGGTCCTTCCGGAGGACGTTCATGGCCTTGTACTCGGTGTCCGCGCCGTCGAACGCTTCCTTGTCTACGAGGCCCTTTCCAGAGTTGAGCACTCCAGCGAGGTGGTAGGTCGTCCCCGATTCCATTGGTGTCCGTGCGATGTCGAGGTGCATCACGTCGCTGAGAGGCCGCGGCTCGGCCTCATCACCCTGAGAGGTGCGCCATAGCAGAGACGTCGCGGCCCGATACATACCTTCCAGTGCCACAGCCTCAGCCTCGATCGCGGTGATCTGGTCGTCGACCGCACCGATGACCTCGACGATCCGCTCCTGCAACGGCACCGGCGGCAAGGCAACACGAATCTCGTAAGCCCGGCTGCGGGTCAGACCAGGAACCCCGGTCTGGGTGGTGAGCTCCGTCAACTTCGCATTGACGAGTAGGTGGTAGGTGAACTCCATTCCTATCTGGGTTGAGTCCTTGACCAACACGTAGAAGGCAGTGTCGATGGGGGAAAAGTCGCCCTCACTGAAGTTGACGGTCCCCGAAGAACCCTTCCGTCCAACGACGATGCCAGGTCCCTTCACCATCGCCTGAGAGTGATAACCGACGATGCCGTTGCTCCCGTAAACGGGGAATCCTTGACCGTCCCGAGCTTTTTCGGGCAGCGGCTTGCCGTACTCAAGGGTCAGCAACTCACCGATCGTCGTCTGCCGCCAGTCACTCATCGAAGCCCTCGATTCCGGCGGCCGCGAGGACGTCGAGCATCCGCTGCTCGGTCTTTTGGCGTTCGGCGCGGGCAACGTTGTAGGCCTTGATGAGGGTTCCCAAGTCCTCCTGCTCGGCGGCGGCCTGCTTGATGTAGCGGCCGATGTTCAGGTCGTACCCGGCCTCCACGATCTCCGTGATGGGAACGAAGCGTGCGGACAGGCCGCCCTCGCCGTCCGGGTCCGCCGGGCTGCCCTCGGCGTCGAAGGCCGAGTGGTAGGCGGTCACGACGTCGGCGATGTCCTCCTCGGTGAGGACGTTGCGATTCTTGGCCTTGGTGAACCGCTTGGAGGCATCGATGAACAGCACGCCGTCCCGCCGCTCCGGGGCCTTGGTACCGGGTGCACGGAAAACCAGGACGCAGGTCGGGATGGTGGTGTTGTAGAAGAGGTTGGCAGGCAGGCCGATGACCGCTTCGAGCAGGTCGTCGTCCAGGACTCGCCGACGGATGGCACCTTCTTCCCCGCCGCGGAAGAGGACGCCGTGGGGCAGGACGACGCCAGCACGGCCCTTCTTCGGGTCCATGCTGGCGATCATGTGCTGCACGAACGCCCAGTCAGCCGACTTCGCCGGCGCGGTGCCGCCGATGGCGCGCGGGTCGTTGCTCCAAGGCTTCCACTTCAGGCTGTAGGGCGGGTTGGCGAGGATCACATCGAACTGCGCGGCGGACCCGTCCGGCTTCTTGAAGCGTGGGTCCTTCAGGGTATCGCCGACCTCGACCTGGAACTGGGTGAGGTTGTGCATGAAGAGGTTCATGCGGGCCACACCGGCGGTGTCCGAGACGGCCTCCTGCCCATACAGGTCGAGGGTGTAGCCGCGGCCGCCGTGGGCCTTCAGGAGGTTCGCGGAGGCGATGAGCATGCCGCCTGACCCGCAGGTCGGGTCGTACACCGACTCATGCCCCTTGGGGTCGAGGATCTCGACGAGCAGCTCGACGACCTCGCGCGGGGTGAAGAACTGGCCGGCGCGGGTGCCGGATCCGTCGGAGAACCGCTTCAGCAGGTACTCGTACGCCCCGCCGAGCACGTCGTGGGACATGTTGCCCTCGTGCATCTTCGGGGTGCGGTCCATCGCCTGCATGACCGCCGCCAGCACCTCCCCTGACAGCACCTCTTCGGAGGTCCAGGTCATGGACCCGAAGATGCGGGAGAACTTGTCAGGGTTGGCCGTCTCGATGGACTGCAGGGAGGCTCGGACCCGCTGGCCGAGGCTGGACTGGGTGATCGTGGCCAGGATGGACGACCAGGACGCGCGCCGCTCGGCAACGGTGCCAGGGTAGATGCACGGGATCTCGAACGACTGGTAGTCGCGGTACTCGATCTCGCGGGCTTCCTCAGCGGAGAGGCTGTCCAGGTCGTTCTCGTCCAGGAACTCCTGATGGTGGTGCTCCCAGGTGTCCGACAGGTACTTCCAGAACATCAGCGGGAAGACGACCGAGGAGTACTGTGCTTCGGGCATCGCCACGCGCAGCTCGTCGGCGGCGTCCCAGAGCCGGCTCTCGATCTCCTGCTGGGTCACTGCCATCAGTTAGTGGTGTCCTTGCTCGTCAAAAGGTGGCGACCCGAAGGCCGGGGTGTTCCTGCTGGTCACCCTATTTCGGATGCACCCGCCATGTACACGCCTGGCGAACACACGCGGGAGCGTCGTATCCCCTGCGCGGGCGACTCGCCAACGATATCCCTCTCCAGGACCACGAAATACGGCGAACGGCTCAAACAAACGGCACGGCCAGCAGTGGCCGGGCATCCCCCGTTTGTTGATCTCTCTCCTGCTCAAGCAGGGTGCTTGCCTGTGTTGCGCCGTTGCACCCCTCGGTCAGGCGTGCACCATGCTGACCGTCCCTCCCAGGTCCTGATTAACCTCGGCTCCCTGCCCCTCATGGAACCCGGCGCGGTGTTCGTCTGGTGCCCTGAGCTGGGCAGGCTGGAGTATGAGAGACAGTGTGTGATCACGGGCCTGAAGCGGCGGCTGCGCGCTTGTCGTCCTCGATGTCGAGGCGCCGCATCAGGAAGCTAGCGATCACCAGCATCTCCTCGGCCTCGTCGCGGGCGTCCTTCTCGTCCGGCCCATGCATCCGAGGGTTGCGCAGAGCGCCCATCGCGCCCTTGAACAGGAACTGCATGCCGTTCTGCTCGCTCTCCAGCGAGCCTCCCGTCGACCGGGTCACCGTGATCTTGGGAGCGGGCTTACCGAAGGCGATACCCATCAGCCGCTCACCAACCTCATTGACACCGATCAGCGTCGCAACGCGGTGCTCGACCGCCTGGAAGGCACTCCTGACCGCGTCGTAGTAGAAACCGCTGCTGAACCGCTCAGCGGCGACCTTCTCGATCAGCGGATGCAGGTTGCAGGTGACGGACAGAGTCTCCAGCGACTCTGCGGCGGGATCCGAGGCAGCTGGCGTTGTTACTGGCACGGGCGCGAAAACGGGGTCCACCGGGAGCGGGTGTTTGGAGAAGGGCCGGTTCTCGGCCTCTGTCCGTACCGGCCCCAGCTCCTGCTCTCGGATTCGCCAGTAGTCATCCACGTCGAGCTTGCCGACGAACGGCCGAATGCCCCGATCGTAGTTCAGCGACCAAGTCAGTTCAGAATGGTTGCTGCCGCCACCGCGGAAGCAGGGCTCATGTCGCGCGAGCGCGGCGGCTGCGAACATGACCTCCCGGCCCATCAGCAGTGGGTCGGTCAGCATGGGAGTCGTCACGTCTTCGGGCAACAGCGTTGGCAGCTGACCCGGCAGCACAGGCCGAAAGTGGGGCTCGATCTCGGCCGCTGTCCGCACCATGTGGAGGAACAGGGTGATAGCGGGACCGGTGTCGTTGCAGTTCGCAGCGCCAGCGACGGTCAGCGATAGTTGCTGCGCCCCCTGGGGCACTCGCGAGATGTCTGGATCCAGTCCCCGCAGCAACGCAGGGCACAGTTGCTGTACGACCTCCTCGAACTTCAGGCCTGCCCCATATAGCTTCCGGTCGATGTCGTCGAAGGTCGGCCAGACATAGCTGTTGCTGAAGTACGCCCAGACCATGTCGAGAAGGATGTGGCCTTCCGCACCCGTGGGGCGCGGCATTCCCTCCGGCGCAATGGTCCGAACGATCACGTGCTGCCCCCCAGCGTCCGAGCCTGAATGATGCCCGCAGGCTACTACTGAGGCACTGGGCTACGGGGTGGGATCGTCGGCGCAACCCTGCCTCCACATCGCGTAGCGCAGGTCCTGCTGCTCCTCGGGCAGCATGTTGTCCCACGCGGCCTGGCATGACTCGTCGCCGGGTGTCTGGCCGGTGGCGCGGATCATCTCCCGAGCGGTGCGCCCCGCTTCCAGGGACATATCCAGGCGGGCCTGCGCAGAGGCTTTGATCTGCTCCGAGGTGGGCGCTGCGGGCGCGGAGTGCGAGGCGGGCCATAGCAGGATCGTGCCGACGACGGAGGCCGCACAGACGATGGCTGTGGCGACGGCTTTCCCCCTGGTTGACATGGCCCGGAAGGCTAGCAGCCGGGCCGAATCCGGTGCCCGGCCGTGTCGTTGGTCTTTATGGGGCCGTTTCTGGGGGTTATCGGCGTCCGCCGAGGCGGTCGTCGTGGATGTGTCCGGCCACGGCGGCGAGCTGGTCGGGGTCGGCGAGTTCGGTCAGTCCGTGGACGGCGGCGTCCATGCGGTCGGGGCTGTCCATGCCGACGACCCAGGTGACCATCTGGTCTTCCAGGGCGACGTGCGCACCGACGTGGTGGACCAGGCCCTGCTCGTACAGCTGCGCGATGGGTTCGGCGCGCAGGCGTTTGCCGACCTTGGCGGTGACTTCGAGGACACGGGGCATGAGAGCTCCGTTGGTGGAGCCTTCGCGGCGCAGCTGCTCCCATGCCTGGGAGAGGACTTGGCGGGCCATGTCTCCGCCGTAGTTGGACTCGACCACGATCGCGTCGGCCTTGAGGGCGAGGGCTAGGAGGCAGGCGGTGCGGCCCCAGTCGTTCGCGCCCATGCTCCCGGAGCGGTCCTCGAGGACGTACAGGTGGCCGTCGTAACTGCGGGCTGCGCCGATGATGCCGGTCTCGTCGCCGATGGCGGATTCTCCGCCGGCGGGGTCGACGGCGACGATGACGCGGGCCATGTCGAGGCCGCCGAACTCGACGGTTGTGATCCGGTGGTCGGTGATCCAGGCCCGCTGCCACACGCCGCCCTCGGGCGGGCGGGGCTTTTGCTGGTAGAGCGCGGCCCACACGCGTTCGCCGACGCGGCGGCGGGTGGTGGCGTGGTGTTCGGCGTCGAAGCGTTCGGGCCACAGCGGCTCGCCGAGCTTGCGGCCGAGCGGGTCGATGTCACTGTCGGCGAGC
The DNA here is from genome assembly GCF_042732315.1 of Streptomyces sp. NPDC059787. Taxonomy (NCBI): domain Bacteria; kingdom Bacillati; phylum Actinomycetota; class Actinomycetes; order Kitasatosporales; family Streptomycetaceae; genus Streptomyces; species Streptomyces sp. NPDC059787. The sequence goes on along the minus strand of NZ_JBHWHX010000026.1, from coordinate 45,562 downwards.
GCGGGCAGGTCGATGATCTTCCACTCGTTGGCCTGCGCGTCGGCGAGGATGCGCCCGGCGAGGTCGTCTTCGTTCCAGCGGGTCTGGATGACGCAGATCGCGCCGTCGGGTTCGAGGCGGGTCTGCAGGACGGACTGCCACCACTCCCAGGTCTTGCGGCGCATACTCGGGGAGTCGGCGGAGGCCATGTCCTGCACGGGGTCGTCGACGAGGGCGATGGTGGCGCCCTTGCCGGTGAGGCTGCCGCCGATGCCCGCTGCGACGAGGCCGCCTTGGTGGCCGGCGATGTCGAAGCGCATCGCCGCCCGGCTGGAGGGGTTGAGGCGGATGCCGAGGTCGTCGCCCCAGGTTTCGATGGCGTCGCGGATCCACCGGGAGTGTTCCTCGGCGAGGTCTCCGGAGTAGGAGGCGATCATGACGCGGCGGTCGGGATGCTGGCGCAGGTACCACAGGGGCGCCCAGCGGGAGGCGCGGCGGGACTTGCCGTGCCGGGGCGGCATGGTGATCATCACACGGTCGGCGCGGCCCTCGGCCATGTCGATCCACGCCTGGTCGATGAGGTGGAGATGGCGGGCCTGCATCTCGCGGCGCTCGGTGAGGACGGCGGCCAGCGCGCCGGGGGAGGCGTCCATGGCGATGGAGCGTTCGATACGGGCGAGTTGGACGCGCAGTGCGAGGGATGCCTTCGCGGCCAGGGCGCGGCGTACGGCCGGCGGCTGAGCGCGGTAGGCGGCCAGCAGCTGCGCCTCACGCTCGGGGCTACTCGTCCGAGCCACGCGCGGCCTCCTCGGATATGCCGATCAGGGCTTCGAGTTCGTCGAGGGCGACCGCGGTCAGCTCGCTGCCGGTGACGGGCGGGGTGACGATCTCGGTCTTGGAGGGCTTGTCGAGGCCGTTCATGCGGGCACGGCGTTCCATGATGCGCAGGGCCCGGTCAATGGCAGGCAGGTCACCGTCCTTGACGGCCTGGCGGTAGGCGACGAAGAACAGCCGGTCCAGGCGCAGGTTCTCCACGGCGCGCAGCTCGTCGGCTTTCTCGTCGACCTCGGTGGTGCGTTCCTTGAGGGCCTGGCGGACGTCCTTACAGGCGGCGTTGATGAGCTGGTCGTCGCTGAGGGGTGCGAGGCCCTTGTTGTACCGGTCGATGCCGTAGCCCTGCGGGTAGGCGATCCGGTCGGAGTTGATGGCGGGGTCGGCGGCGAGTTTGCGGCCTACGGTGAGCCAGTCGACGCCGGCTAGGCGCAGGTCGATGGCGTCCGCTCGCCGCTGTGCGATGGCGGCGCGCGCGGCCTTGTCGGGGCGTCCCACCGGCAGGGTTCCTCTCGGTGCTGCGCGCCCCCACGCCAGTTTCATGATGGCACTGCGGCCCGGCGCCCTGGCTGGTCGCCGAGCCGCCTGGCTTACGGGAAGGTCAGCTGCTCGGGGGCGTCTGGGTCTTCCGGCGGCTGCCAGGTGGGAGGCGGTGCGTCGGGTGCGTTCCGGTTGGTTCGCAGCCACCACGCGAACTGCCAGTTGCGGCAGGTGCGGTACCTCCACAGGCCCCGCTTGTGAGCGGAGGCCGGTATCGAGTGCTCTCCCCATCCGGCGATGGGGCGAGCGTTTTCGAGGGTCACCTTGAGGCCCCGCACGAGAGCGGGGCCCTCCCACTGATGGCCTTCGGCGTACTCAAAGGCCAAGTGCGCGTTCCTCGACCAGTCCCACGGGTGAGGGAGGGCGCACACGTACCAGGCCAGTGGAGGGTTCTCCGCCGGCAGGGTGACGCTCTGTCGGGGTGCCCGCGAGTTGACCGGGTGGCGGTCGGAGGTGCCGAAGCATTCCAGGCAGTGACGGTCGAGGTTCACGTTGCGAATCCCGGCCAGCCACATGATCAGGTATGGAGCGGCGCTGTTCAGACCGACCCGTACGGGCGGTTGCGGCATTACTTAAATCCCCCTTTTGATGAACGCCAGGGACTTTCCCTTTCTTTCACCAATTTTACCAAATTTCCTACAAGGCGCTTATGGCGATCATGCCGGAATTCGTTGGGGTAAGGCATATTAAATTCCTCGTCCAAAGCTTTCTCGTAATCGAGATCGGAAAGCCTGAGAGGGTTCTGGCAGACGGCCCGGAGCGTGGCGTTGGACCGGCCGGCGACCTTGACCTCTCCGAAGTACGCCTCCAGCAGTTCCTGCAGCGTCTCGGGGGTGTGGTACCGGATCCGCATCCACTTGCCCTGCATGAACCGCATGTCCACGTTCTCCTTGTCCAGGAAGGACAGGCGGGTGGAGTCGTGCCGGCTGGTGGAGTGCTGCTTCTTCTCGAAGTTCAGCTCGGCGAGCAGGTTGCGGGTGCCGATGCACACGGTGCCGTTGGCCGAGCAGAGCGCGTTCACGGTGGTGAGCACCCAGTGCTGGTAGTCCAGCGAGGTGGTGGCGTTGATGACGGAGTCGAGGACCACCATGTCGTACAGGCCGTGCTCGGCTACCCGCTTCTCGATGGTGCGGATCATGCCGACGACGCCCTGGATGTCGACGGCGTACTTGCCGGGGGTGGTGCGGTACGGCTCGTAGTCGTCGATCAGGTAGCCCTCGTCGGCCCGCAGCTTCTTGGCGTAGTCGCCGTGCCCGGCGCCGAAGTCGACCACCCGCATGTCGGGGGCCTTGCGCAGCCGGGGCAGGGCCAGTTTCTCCCACGTCTCGCTCTTGTAGGCAAGCTTCCCGGCCTTCTTCAGCGAGCTGTACTGGCGTAGCCGCTTGGGCTGCACGATGTGCTGGTTGTAGACCGGGGCCTGGTCCTCCAGACCGGACCAGTCGTAGACGCCGTACTCGCCGGTGAGGTCGGCGACGAGTTCGGCGGCATCCAGGCTCGCGCAGGTCCAGGCGAGGACGTCGAAGTGGTTCGCGGCCGCCACCACCGCGTACTCGGCGTTGAGGGCGATCTGGCCTTGGTCGTCAATGACGACGCTGCCCCACGCCCCGTGCCCGCCGGTCATGTAGGAGATGGCCTGCTGGAACGGCTTGTTGCGGGAGTGGGCGACGTTGATCGTCTCCCATGGGATCCACGTCCACTGCCCGATGGGGCCGGGTTCGGCGTACACGATGCTCGCCTCGGTCTCGACCCGGTTGTGCAGGAGGTTGAACTGGATTTCGTCGGTGAGGCGGACCTTCGTGCCCAGCATGACGGCCGGGGTGTGCGTGATGCCGAGCGCCTTCATCGCCTTGGTTCTCTGGTGGCCCGCGACCAGGGTGCCGTCGGCATTGAGGATGACGGGTTTGACGATGCCGTGACGTCCGATGGACTTCTGGAGCCTCGCGAACGCTTCCTCGCTCAGCAGACGCGGGTTGTAGTCGGCGGGCTGCAGATCGGCGAGCGGGTACGCCTCGTAGAACGTGGTCTTGGGCGCGACAGTCCTCATGCGTCCTCGTCCTCCTGGTCCTCGTCGGCCTCGTAGCCCTCGTCCTCGTCACTGTCGGGCGCGGCCTTGACCTCGACGTCCGGGGCCTCGGCGGTCTCGGTGTGGGGCTCCTGCAGCAGGTGCCAGCCGAAGCCGAGGTCGCCGCGGTTCTCGGTGGTGTACCGCTCGTAGATGGCGTTGAGCGTTTCCACCTCGGCCGCGGTGATCTGCACGCGCATGTTGGACCACTGCAGGTAGCCCCACTGCAGGTACTCCAGCTTGGCCATCGCGCCAGTGCCCTGGCCGTCGGAGGGCAGGTCGATCGTCGCGGGCAGGGCCCGGTTGTCGAGGAGCTTGTCCAAGGCTTCCTGGTCGTAGCCGGTGCCTTCGAGGTCGGGCAGTTCCTCGAGGATGTCGGCCAGCAGCTCGCTGTCGTAGCCGGCGAGGTCGGAGGTGCGGTTGTCGACGACGACGATGCGGGCCGCGTCCTCGTCGCCGACGTCGATGAACGTGGCAGCGATCTGCTCCCAGCCGAGCTGCTTGGCAGCGGCCCAGGTGTGGTTGCCGGCCAGGATCTCGTTGGGGCGACCGGTGTGGGTGCCGCGGTTGACGACGATGGCCTTGTACTGGCCGTTGACGCGCAGCGAGTCGGCAATGGCCTCGACGTCGCCGCTGCGCGGGTTGCGGTGGTACTCGCTCAGGTCGTCGACCGGGACTGCCAGCGGCAGCAGCGACTCGGGGATGCGGGCGGGCGCAGCACTCACAGCAGGAGCCCTTCGTGTAGGAGCGTGCCCCCGCGCCCTACGCCCGCCCACATTAGAGGATCAGGCGCTCAGCAGCTCCAGCTGTACCTGCGGTTCGATGCTGACGGGCGTCTTGCAGGCGGCGCGCGGCAGGTCCCGGGCGCTGGTCTGGGCCTGGGACCTCACCGTGGAAGTAGCGCAAGGGCGCCTCGTCTAGGTGTTGTTGCAACCGCAGATGCCCTGCGGGGTGCACCAGCCGTCGCACGAGTAGCACCAGACCATGCCGGGAGCGGGCGGGGTGCGCTTGCCGGTCACGGTCGGGGCGGGGTTCTCATCCAGCGCCTCTCGCAGTTCGGCGAGGTGCCTGGCCGCGTCGGGGTCGGGCTTGGACTGGTAGGCGGGGGCCATTACGGGTCTCCGGGCTGGGGGAGGCGAGCAGGGGCGCTTGCGTTCGGCCAAGACCTTGGACAGCGGTCCGTAGCGTTCTCTCATCAGCCGCTCGAAGAACACGGGGTCGGCGGCATGGTCAGAGCGGTAGGTCGCGGTCATGTGGTTTCTCCTGGGGACGCGGGGACCCGCCCGGCCTGTCGGCGCGGGCGGGTCCATTCGCGGGTACGTGGTGCGGCATCCCCGTATGGCGCCGCATGGGCGGTGCCGGTGTCTGACGGGTAGGGCGCGGGGGATTTGCCACCCGCCAGACACCATTGGGGGATGCCGCATGCCACGGCAGTGCTGAAGGGCCGGTTCCGCGGCTGCAGCCGTTCCCGTCCAGCGAACAGAACGTACCACGTTCCAATGTTGTGGCACATCTATTGGATGCAGTCGAGGCAGGTGACTTGCTGGTCACTGCCGCGCTCCAGCCGGTCGACAGCCGGGGCCAGGTAGACGGCGCAGGCGGTGATGAACGTGCGGCGGCCGGTGAAGCGGGCGGCGTGCACGGTGCCGTCGGGCTCGATCGCGCGGCGCGGGTAGTTGGCGAGCCGGTCGGTGTCGCCGGCTGGGCCGCCCCACAGGGAGGCGCCGTAGCCGAAGCCGTCGAGGGTGTCGGTACCGCAGGCGTCGGGCTCGTCGATGAGAAACAGCGCGTCCTGGCTAGGCTCGACGCGGCGTCCGAAGTCGCCGGGACCCATGCGCCGCCAGTCGGGGCGGCCGGTGGTGTCGCTCACGGAAATCCTTTCGGTGCTGGAAGAGGTGCGGCCCGCCCCCTGCGGGGCGGGCCGGAAGCCCGCGCCGATCGCGGCCACGACCTTCTCCCGGGGCCCGCCCCCTGCGGGGCGGGCCGGAAGCGAGGTCAGGATGCGGCCTGGGCGGCACGCTTGGCGGGCGCCTTCGGCTTGGGCGCGGCGGTCTTGGCCGACGTCCGCCTGGCCGGAGCCTTCGGCTTGGGCGCGGCGGGCCGGGCAGCGGCTGTCTTCGCCGGGGCCTTGGGCGCGGCCGTCTTCGCCGCCGTCTTCTGCTCGGTCGCCGCCTTGGCCTTCTCGGCGAGGCTCTCGTGTTCGGCGCCGGGGTTGAGGCGCGCAATCTCGCGGGCTTCGGCGTGCGCCTTGGCCTGCCGCATGTTGAACCGGGCCTTGGCTACGGCGTCGGCGACGCGGTCCATCTGCTCCAGGCGCTTGGTGACCTCGCCCTCCAGGGCCAGGGCGAGCTTCATCGGGTCGGCCTTGGCCAGCTCGCCCAGCAGGCCCAGCACCTGCTCGATGCGGTCGATGTTCTTGCGGGTTGTGGTGCGCTCACGCTGGCGCTCCTCGCGCTCCTCGGGGGTCATCTCCTCCACGATCATCGCGACGACCTGACCCTGCTGCTGCTTGAGCGCGTAGGCGAAGTGGACCAGGTCGTTGTCGCCGGCGAAGGCACCGCCTGCCCACTTCTTGAGGACCGCGGTCTGGTTGCCGGGCGTGAGGGCCGCGATCTGGACTGCGGCCTGCGTGCCGATCGCCCCGGAGTTGACGTGCTGCTGGACTTCCTTGGTCAGGTTCAGCAGCGCCAGGCGCAGCATCACGTACTGCGTGGACTTGCCGAACTCCTTGGCGACGTCCTTCGCTTCGGTGTTCTCCTGCTCGTCGAGGATCCGGCGGAACGCCTTGGCTTCCTCCATCGGCGTCATGTCGGCGCGGTTGATGTTCTCGGCGACCGACCGCTTGAAACGCTCCAGGACGGTCAGGTCGTCGTCGGTGACGATGCACTTGATCTCGGCCAGCCCGGCAAGCTGGTGGGCGCGCCAGCGGCGCTCGCCCGCGACGATCTCATGGCCGCCGGTCTCGGCGTCGCGGCGGACCTCGATCGGCTGCATGAGGCCGAACCGCTTGATGGAGTCGGCGAGTTCCTGAAGGGCGGTGGGTTCGAAGTATTCGCGCGGCTGACGCTCGTTGCGGTGGATTTCGTTGATGGGCAGGGTTTGGATCGTCACGGCTTCACTCCAAGAGGCCTGGTGGGGTGGGGGCTTCCCCCACTCCTTTCCTCTTATTCTAGCCGCATTATGGATCTTGGGCCAGATTTTTCGAGGCGATTTTCCCAGGTCAGAGCACACGTAAGGGCGGGCATCGAGAGATGCCCGCCCCATTGGATGTGGTTCAGCTCGCCTGCTGCAGCGCCACCGAGTCGCCAGACGGCTTCTCCTGTGGTTCCGCGTCGACCACTACGGCTAACGCGCGCAACGCTTCCGCGGCTTCATCGACGCTTAAGGAGCGTCGGCTGGACTGCTCGGCCTCGATCGCACGTCTCCGAATCCGGGCCGGATCGATCGCCACTGCACTATCCCTCCCCTACGGCGGTCACCCGCCCTCGACCTCAGCCACATCCACCGACCCCGCAGTCCCCCCAGAAGCCCGGCCCCCGCCAGGCTGCCCAGTCCCCACCGAGCATGGGAAGGAACTACCAGGTCGTGTCAGCAGGCTGGGTCTGGTCACCGTCACTGTCGGCGCGGATGACCCAGGTTGTGTCAGCAGGCTGGTTCTGAGCACCGCCGCCACTACCGCTGTTGGCGTGGGCGGCCTCGGTAGCGTCCTGAGCTTGCACCTGGTGCGGCGTCGAATGCTGTGACCCCACGCCGATGATGGCTGCCAGAACAGCGAGAACGACGATCGAAGTAGCGCGGAGCGCACGGTTGATAGGCACTGTTTCCCCTGATGTTTCAACGCGTCAGCCAAGCGGGCGGCATGGGAGGGCGGCGACAATCGGTCAGAAGGCCGCTGAATTCGCGCCATGTACCCGACACACCACACTTTGTAATGGTCGTGAAAGAAGTGCAAGAGTGATCATCACCGTACTTTCACCAGACCTAAGAAGTAGGGGATGGAAAGGTGCCACAAGTTCCTGACCTGCCGGATCTGTCCGATGGCATGGCTTCCGTGTATCAGCGCATACTTGACGGCAAGCCAGTACCGCGTGGAACTCCGGGGCTGTCCGAACTGCTCGCAACTGGTCTGGTCGTGGGTCTGCACGCAGGAAACGACACCTACAGCGCCGTCGAGCCCCGATACCCGACACTCGGGATGTTAGAGCAGATCCACACTCACCTGGCTGCCCTCTCCGCATACGTGGGGGCGCTGCCGGAGTTCCTGGGTACTCTCCAGGACCAGTTCCAGGCGTCCAGGCAGTCGCACGAGGCCATCCAGCATCTCAAGGGCCGAGAGCTGATCAACGAGCACATCGCCCGGGAGCACGCCAGCGCCCGAGCCGAGATCATCTCCGCGCAGCCCGGCCACCGCACTCCCGAGGACCTGGCGTTCTCCTACGACCGCGACCGCGGCGCCCTCAAGCAGGGCGTACGCATGCTGACGCTGTACCACAGCTCAGTGCGCCGAGTCGCCACGGTCGGCGAGTGGGCGAAGGCCATGGCCGCCGCCGGCGGAGAGATCCGCACGCTCAACGGCCGCTTCCCTCGCAGCATCATCTTCGATCGCCGCGTCACCTTCGTCCCTGTGCACAGCGGCGAGGGCGAGCCCCCCGCCGACGAAGCCGTCATGATCTCCGACCCGCTGGTGGTGGCGCGGATCGCCTACGCCTTCGACCTGTTCTGGGAGCGCGCGGACCCGTGGTACGGCGGGACCCGCGGCGAGGACCAGGGCTTGGCGACGACGGCCCTTCAGCGGGCGATACTGCGAGAGCTGTGTATGGGCCGCACGCAGGCCCAGGCCGCGAGGAACCTCGGAATCGGTCCAGCCTGGATCAACGAGCATCTGAGCCAGCTGCGCAAGAAGCTGGACGTGGCGACCCTGAACGAAGTCATCTACTGGTGGGCGAAGTCGCCCGATCATGAGCTGCAGGACTGAGGCGCCGCCGCACAGGCCTACGCAGCCATTTCGGTACGCCAGCTCAGAGTGACCCGGTCGTCCACATCCCGTACCCCGCGCGCCCGCGCGGGGTGGACGAGGACCTTCTCCACCAGCAGTGCCGCCAGGCTCCGCTTGGAGCCGTGCGGCGCATGCTTCCACCAACGGGCCAGGTCCTCGACCCCGCCAAGCGGTACGTCCACGATCTGTTCCAGGAACCGAAGCCGGGCCCGTTCCTTCTTCAGGCTGTCCCCGATGCGCTTGTCGGCGGCGCCGAAGGCGGCTCGCGACAGCTGGCGCTTCTCGTACGGCTCGGCCAGCTCGATCCGGGCTTTCTCCAGTGCGGTGATCCGGGCGCGCACTTCGTCGGCCTCGGCGGCCATACGCGCACGAGCCTCCTCCAGGGCGGCCTGCGCACCAGGGCGTGCCAACTCACCAAGAATGTGCTCGGCCACGTAGTCCTCGAGCAACGAGGCATTGACGCGGACCTTGCCGCACCCGCCACGGCCCTCGAAGTTGGTCGGGCATCGGTAGGACGGTGTGCCCGCGCTGGTACGGCCACCGGTCATCTGTTGGCCACATTGACCGCACACACTCAGCCCGCTCGCCAGCAGGTATTCGAAGTCGGGTTCACGTGCTTCTTCGCTGCGTACACCGCCACGCCGGCCTGGACGCTGCTGCAGCCACCGAAACTCCTCCGGTGTGATCAGCGCCTCTCGGCCGGTCTCGCACAGCTCACCCGTTTTGGGGTCTCGCTCCAGGCCGGCGACCGCCGGATTGTCCAACAGCCGACCGAGCTTCATGCTCGTCCACTCGCCGCCCATCGTGCCGCGGTGGCCCTCAGCCGTCATCCAGGCCGCAACCTGAGCCTGCGACTGACCGGCGCGCAGCCGGCCCACGGCCTCGCGCACAACTTGCCGCTCCTCAGCGCGAACGCGCGTCAGAGCCTGGTTGTCGAAGCCGTACAAGCGCGGCATTCCACCCGTTCCCCACTACTCAGTCCTTGCGGGTCGTCCCTGCCGCAGCGAGCCGATACCAAGCGCCTCCCACAGAGCGGCCGTGGGGATGCGGATGGTGTTCCCCATCGTCAGCGTCCGCACAGGAAACCGACCAGTCTTGATCAAGTCGTACGCCTTGTTGTGACCGATGCCCAACGCGCGGGCCGCAGTCACGACGTTGACCGTCGCAGGCAGTGCCAGAACCTCTTCCAGGCTCATCCCGCGCTGGTCAGCAACCATCGTGTTCGTCGTCGCCATCTTCGCTGCCGCGTTCTCCCCCGCGCCAACCTGGGCACACCATACACGCGCAAAGAGGGACTGTCCTGAGCTAGATCAGTAAGAATGAGCGCCAATAGGGACAGCCCAGCGTGGGGGTGGGAACGGTGTTCGAGGACAAGACATTCAAGCGGTGCGCCTGCAAGGGGCCACTGACACATCCGGACGGTACGCCCGTACTCGACGACAACGGCGAGCAGAAAATCGGGCACCTGGAGCGCGCCTGCCCGCGGCTGAAGGAACGCACCCACGGCTCCTGGTACTACCAGATCGAACTGGAGCGCGACGGCACCGGAAAACGCAAGCGGCCCCGCAAGGGCGGCTTCGCCACCCAGGCTGAGGCCGCGGCCAAGGCCGAGGAGGTGTGGCGGGCCTCCAAGGCCGGCGTGAACGTCCTGTCGGACGAGACGGTCACCGAGTTCCTGGCCCGCTGGCTCAAGAAGAAGAAGACCGAGCTGAAGCGGACCACCGCTCACGAGTACGAACGCGACATCCAGCTGTACCTGGTGCCGCACCTCGGGGCGCTGAAAATGCGCGACTTGCGCGCCCGCCACGCTCAGGCGATGTTCGACTGGATCGTCTCCGACAACGAGCGCCGCATCGAGCACCGGGCCAAGGTTGAGGAACTGAAACAGGCCGCCGACGCGGCCTCTGCCACCTGGCGCTCGGCACCGGCCAAGACACTGGAGGAAAAGGCCGAACGCGCCCTACGGCGTGGCATATGGACACAGGCCCGCGACGAGTACCTGGCCGGGCGTAAGAAGCTGCAGCGGATCACCGGCCCGGCCACCATGGTCAGCATCAAGGCCACCTTGTCCTCGGCGCTCTCGGACGCGGTGAAGGAAGAACTGATCGCCAAGAACTACGCGGCGTTCCTGTCCCTCCCCAAGGTGACCAAGCCCCGCGCACTCGCCTGGACCGCCCCGCGCGTTGCCCGCTGGAAGCGCACCGGCGAGAAGCCGTCCCCCGTCATGGTGTGGACACTGCAGCAGACTGCCCAGTTCCTGGACTTCATCGTCGACGACCGCCACTTCCCCGCCTGGCACCTGGTTCTCTTCCACGGCCTGCGCCGCGGCGAGCTGGCCGCGCTCGCCTGGGACGAGGTAGACCTGGACGAGGAGGTCATCCACATCAGCGAGCAGCTGGTGTCGATCTCGTACGAGGTCCACGAGGACGATCCGAAGGCCGACAGCGTCCGCGACATCAAGCTCAACCGCGACTCGGTGATGCTGCTGGAGGCGTGGCGCGAGAAGCAGACCGCCGAACGCCAGAAGTGGGCGGACGCTGGCGTGCCCGCCGCGTCCGGCAACCGGGTCTTCACCAAGGAAGACGGCACCGCCTACCACCCGCAATTCTTCACCGACCGCTGGGACCGACTGGTGGAACTGTCCGGGCTGCCGCCGATCCGGCTCCACGACGGCCGCCACGAGGCGGCGAGCCTGGCACTCGCGGCTGGCGTCGCCCCCAAGGCCGTGCAGGCGATGCTCGGACACTCGTCCATGCGGATGACGACGGACACCTACCAAACGGTGCTGCCTGAGATGCATGCCGCGACCGCCTCGGCGTCCCTGGACCTCGTCACCGCCTACCGGAAAGCGGAGAAGGCGGCGCGAGCGTCCCTCGGACACGCCGAGGGCGGGGTCGCGGGTGCCACCTACCAGGCGGCGCAGTCCAGGCAGATGGCGAAGAAGGCCAAGAGGCAGCGTAGGCGGGTCGCCTGACGGACTCCGGGCCCCATCTGGGTCAGCGCGGGCCCCATCCTGGCCCCATCTGGCCCTCATACACACCTAACAGGGCAGTGGACTAGACCGCGAGTTGATCAAGAAAGCAAGAAAGGGCCAGGTCAGAGATACTGACCTGGCCCTTCTCAATGGAGCCGCCTTCGGGATTCGAACCCGAGACCTACGCATTACGAGTGCGTTGCTCTGGCCATCTGAGCTAAGGCGGCGCGCTGCGCACCATGGTGCGATCAGCAACGTCGGTAAGTCTACACAGTTTCCGAGGGTGCTTCGTACCGGCCCCGGAGGCGGGCCGGAGCGTACGCCTCCGGGGGTGGTCGTACCGGCTATGAACAGCGCTTTCCGTCCTTCGGCGGGGTGCCGTCGAGCAGGTAGGCGTTGATCGCGGAGTCGATGCAGGAGCTGCCCCGGCCGTAGGCGGTGTGGCCGTCGCCCTCGTAGGTGAGGAGGCGGGCCGAGGAGAGCTGGCCGGCCAGGGCCTCGGCCCAGCGGTACGGGGTGGCCGGGTCCCGGGTGGTGCCGACGACGACGATCGGGGCCGCGCCCTTCGCCTCGATGCGCTGCGCCTCGCCCGTGGCCCGCACCGGCCAGTACGCGCAGTTCAGTGAGGCCCAGGCGAGGCCCTCGCCGAACACCGGGGACGCCTTCTCGAAGGCGGGGAGCGCCTTGCGCACCTCCTTCGGGGAGTCGAAGGCGGGCGGGAGGTCGAGGCAGTTCACGGCCGCGTTGGCGAACATCAGGTTGCTGTAGTCGCCGTGCGCGTCACGCTCGTAGTAGCTGTCGGAGAGGAGGAGGAGTCCTGCGCCGTCGTTCTCCTTCATCGCGGCCGTCAGTGCCTCGCGCAGCTGCTGCCAGGCGCCCTCGTCGTACATCGCGGCGATCACGCCGATCGTCGCGAGCGACTCGGTGAGCCGGCGGCCGTCGGCGTCACCGGTGGGGACCGGACGGGCGTCGAGCTTCTCGAAGAACGTCTTGAGGTTCTTGCCGACCTGCTCGGGGGCGGTGCCCCGGCCGCCGAGCGGGCAGTCGCTCTGCCGCACGCAGTCCTTGGCGAAGGCGGTGAACGCCGTGTCGAAGCCCTCCGTCTGTTCCAGGTTGAGCCGGCGCGCGGGCAGCGAGGGGTCCATCGCGCCGTCCAGGACGAGCCGGCCCGCCCGGTCCGGGAACAGGCCGGCGTAGGTCGCGCCGAGGAAGGTGCCGTACGAGGCGCCGACGTAGTTCAGCTTCTCGTCGCCCAGCGCGGCCCGGACGATGTCCATGTCCCGGGCCGCCTCGACGGTGGACACATGGCGCAGCAGCTTCGGCGCGTCCGCCCCGCAGCCCTCGGCGAACTTCTTGTACGACGCGACCAGCGCGCCGGTCTCCTTCGCGTCGTCCGGGGTGATGTCCGTCCGGGTGAACGCGTCCATCCCGGTCCCGTCCAGGCACTCGACGGGTTCACTGCGGGCGACGCCCCGCGGGTCGACGGCCACCATGTCGTAGCGGGCGCGCACACCGGCCGGGTAGCCGATCCCGGCGTACGCCTGGACGTAGCCGATCGCCGAGCCGCCCGGGCCGCCGGGGTTCACCAGCAGTGAGCCCAGCCGCTTTCCCGGGCCGGTGGCCTTCTTGCGGGTGAGGGCGAGGCGCACGTCACCGGCCGCCGGTTCGGCGTAGTCGAGCGGGACCTTCAGCGTGGCGCACTGGAAACCGGGGACTCCGCAGTCGCGCCAGGCCGGTTTCTGCCCGTAGTACGGCGTGAGGGCCGCAGGTGTGGAGCGGGGCAGGGGTGCGAGGGCTGCCGCCGCCTCCCCCGCCGCCGCACTGGCCGTGCTCGGGCTGTTCCCTGAGGAGCAGCCCGAGACCAGCAGCGCGGCGGCGGCGAGCAGAGCGACTCCGGTCCCGGTACGGGTCCTGCGGTGGGTGCGCCTTGTGTGCATACTGCGAGCGTAACCGTGTGCAACGCAACGGGTGCTCAGTGTGCATGTCGTGCCTCGTACGAGTTACCGCGTCGAGCCACTGAGCGGATGCCCTCGGTCAGCCCGCTCTGAGGGCCATCGTCATCGCCTCCACCGCGAGCAGCGGGGCCACATTGCGGTCCAGGGCCCTGCCGCACGCCGCGACCGCCTCGATGCGGCGGAGCGTGGACTCCGGGGAACTGCCGCGGGCCATGCGCTCCAGTACGTCCTCGGCGTCACCGTTGGCGATGGCGACGCGGGAGCCGAGCTGGAGGGCGAGGACGTCGCGGTAGAAGCCGGTCAGGTCGCTCAGCGCGACGTCGAGGCTGTTGCGCTGCGTGCGCCGTCTGCGGCGCTTCTGCATCTCCTCCAGGTCCTTGATCACGCCTGCCGTGCCGCGCGGCAGGCGACCGCCCTGGGCCGCACCGAGCGCCGCCTTCAGCTCCTCCGTCTCCTTGTTGTCCATTTCCTCCGCCAGCTGCTTGGCGTCCTCGGTGGCGGCGTCGACGAGTTCCTGGGCGGCCTTGAGCGCGCCGCCGATGTCCTCGACCCGCAGGGGCAGCTTCAGCACGGCGGCCCGGCGCGCGCGGGCGGCGGGGTCGGTGGCGAGGCGGCGGGCACGGTCGACGTGGCCCTGGGTGGCGCGGGCGACGGAGGCGGCGACGTCCGGCTCGATGCCCTCGCGCCGGACGAGCATGTCGGCGACGGCGGCCACCGACGGCGTGCTCAGGTTGAGGTGGCGGCAGCGGGAGCGGATCGTCGGCAGGACGTCCTCGAGGGAGGGGGCGCACAGCAGCCAGACCGTACGGGGGGCGGGCTCCTCTACGGCCTTGAGGACGGCGTTGGCCGATCTCTCGTTCAGCCGCTCGGCGTCCTCGACGAGGATCACCTGCCAGCGGCCGTTCGCCGGGGCGGTGAACGACTTGCGGACGGTGTCACGCATGTCCCTGACCAGGATTTCCGAGCCGACGGCGGCGATCGAGCTGACGTCCGCGTGGGTGCCGATCAGGGCGGTGTGGCAGCCGTCGCAGAAGCCGCAGCCGGGGGCTCCGCCGAGGGCGCGGTCGGGGCTGACGCACTGGAGCGCGGCGGCGAAGGCACGCGCCGCCTGGTTGCGTCCCGCGCCGGGCGGGCCCGTGAACAGCCAGGCGTGCGTCATCCTCGACGCCTCCGGCGGGGGCGCGTCGGCCGCCGCGGCGGTGACGAGCGCGTCGGCGTCGCGGGCGGCGCCGTCGAGCCGCTCGCTCACCCGCTCCTGCCCGACGAGGTCGTCCCACACGGTCATGGGTCAGCCCGTCCTTCCGTCACGTCTGCCTTACCGGATCCATTGTGCGGGTGGGCACTGACAACACCCGCACCTGTGGACCGGCCGGTCAGCGCCGGCGCCCCCGGCGGCCGTCCTCGTCGCCGTCCTCGCCGTCTCGGGGGCCCAGCAGTTCGTCGGCCAGCGTCGGCAGGTCGTCCAGCGGGGTCTCCTCCGCCCAGTCCGAACGCTGCCGGCGGCGGGGCGAGCCCTCGGGGTCGATCTGGGGCAGCTCGCGCGTGCGGTCGTCGGGGCCGTCGGGGTCCTCGGGGCCGCTCACCGGACGCTCGCCCCGAAAGTAGCCGGACGGCACCCTCCGGTCCGCGGGGCCCTGCTCGTCTCCCCGCACCGGGGGCAGCACCGCCGTCTCGTCCGCCGCGCCCGGCGGAACCGACGGCATCGGCAGCTCGGTCGTCACCTCTGCGTCGGACACCTCGGACCGGCCGCCGGACCGCTGCCCGGCGTCTTCCTCCGGCACCCGGGGCAGCACGGCGGTCTCGTCGACCGGCCCGCCCGACGCGTTCGTCGGCGTCACCACCGGCGTCGGCACGGTCGCCGCTTCGTCGGCCGCTCGCCCACGTACGGCGTCGGGGGCAGCCGTCGTCTTCGGTCCCGCCTCCGCCGCGGCCGCCGCCTGCTCGGCCAGCCGCCGGGCCTGCTCCGCGCGCAGCAGCGCCTCCTCGGCCTTGCGCTGCTTCTCCAGGCGCAGTGCCTCGGCCTCGGCGCGCAGCCGCGCCTCCTCCTCGGCCTGCTTACGGCGGCGTTCCTCCTCGGCCTTGCGGCGGGCCTCCTCCTCGGCGCGCGCCTTCTCCTCGGCGAGCAGCCGCTGCCGCTCCTCCTCCGCGCGCCGACGTGCTTCCTCGGCCCGCTGCCGGGCCTCCTCCGCCTGCCGCTCCGCCTCGCGCCGCTGCGCCTCCTCCAGCTCGCGCCGCTTGCGCTCCTCCTCCTCGGCGCGCAGCCGCGCGAGCTGCTCCTCGCGCTCGCGCTCCAGGCGCTCCTCCTCGGCCTTGCGGGCCGCCTCTTCCTCCGCCTTGCGGCGGGCCTCCTCCTCGGCCTTGCGGCGTGCCTCCTCGCGGGCCTCGATCTCGGCCTCGGACAGGGGCAGCACCTGGTCGAGCCGGTGCCGGATCACGGTGGTGACCGCCTCCGGTTCCTGGCCGGCGTCGACCACCAGGTAGCGGCCGGGGTCGGCCGCGGCCAGGGTGAGGAAACCGGCCCGCACACGCGCGTGGAACTCGGCGGGCTCCGACTCCAGCCGGTCCGGCGCCTCGGTGAAGCGCTCCCGCGCGGTCTCCGGGGCCACGTCCAGCAGCACCGTCAGATTCGAGACCAGTCCGTCGGTCGCCCAGCGGTTGATGCGGGCGATCTCGGTCGGCGACAGATCGCGCCCGGCGCCCTGGTAGGCGACGGAGGAGTCGATGTACCGGTCGGTGATGACGACGGCGCCGCGCTCCAGGGCGGGCCGTACGACGGTGTCGATGTGCTCCGCGCGGTCCGCGGCGTACAGCAGTGCCTCCGCGCGGTGCGAGAGTCCGGCGCTGGAGACGTCCAGCAGGATGGAGCGCAGCCGCTTGCCGACCGGGGTCGCCCCGGGTTCGCGGGTGAGCACGACCTCGTGGCCCTTGGCCCTGATCCACTCGGCGAGGGCCTCGGCCTGAGTGGACTTCCCGGCGCCGTCGCCGCCCTCCAGGGCGATGAAGAAGCCGGAGGCGGCGGGCGTCTGGTCCGGGTCGGCGCCACCGAGCAGCGCGTCGCGCAGGTCCTGCCGCAGCGGCACGCCGGAGCGGTCGTCGACCTTGGCCAGCACCAGCGCGGCCACCGGCAGCAGCAGCGCGCCGACCAGCATCAGCGTGAAGGCGGCGCCGCCGTGCGCGAAGACGAACCGGCCGTTCTCCAGCCGGTGCGGCCCGATGGCCGCGGCGACCAGCGGGGCGATCACCGCGCCGAGCGCCACGAAGACCCGGACCACCGCGTGCAGGTGCTCGGTCGTACGGGCCCTCCGCTGGTCCTCGGCCTCCTGGTCGAGCAGCGTGTGCCCGGTGTTGGCGGCGAGCCCCGCGCCGACACCGGCCAGCGCCATGATCAGCACCACGCTGGTGACGTCCGGTACGAGTCCGGCGGCCAGCAGCGCGACGCCCGTGAAGGCGAGGGCGAGCGCGAGCAGCCGGCGCCGGGACAGGGCCGGCAGCAGGGCGGGCGCCGTACGGATGCCGACGACGACACCACCGGTCAGCGCGCCCACCAGCAGGCCGTACAGCACGGGGCCGCCGCCCAGGTCCTTGGCGTGCAGCACCGACACGGCGACGGCGGCCGACACCGCGGCGGCGACGGACGCGGACGCGAGCACCAGCAGCGGCATCGCGCCGGTGCGGCCCTTGTCGGAGCCGGTGGCGCTCTTCGGGCGGCGCAGTCCCTCCAGCGGCGACCGTGCGCGCGGGGTGCGGGTGCCGGGCAGTTCCAGGAAGGTCAGGACGGACAGCGACGCGGCGAACAGACCGGCCGCGACGTACGAGGCGAGGGCCGCCCGGTGTTCGCCGAACCAGTCGATCCCGGTGCCGAGCAGGTTGTTGAACAGGGCCGCGACGACGAGTGTGACGGCCGCCAGCGGTATCGCCACGAAGCCCGTACGCAGTGACAGCCGGCGCAGCGCGTCCATGTGGTCGGGCAGCGGGCGCACGGTCGCGCCCTCCGGGGGCGGGGCGGGCAGCAGGGCGGGCGCGGCGCTCTCCCGGCACACCGCCCAGAACCGCTCGGCGACTCCGGTCACGAAAGCGGTGACGAGGAGCACGGCCAGCGCGTCCTCGGGCGTCCAGTCGATCCACAGCGGCGCCACGATGAGCAGCGCGGCCCGCAGACCGTCCGCGCCGACCATGGTCCAGCGGCGGTCCAGCGGTCCGTCCTGCGAGGTGAGCGACGTGAGCGGGCCGAGGAGTACGGCGCCGAACAGCAGCGTCGCCAGGATGCGTACCCCGAAAACGGTCGCCACTGCGAACGCCACGCCCCGGTAGCCCCCGCCGAAGGACCCCTCGGCGACCGCCGCCTGCAGGGCCAGGAGGACCAGCACCAGGAGGGCGAGGACGTCACCGACCCCGCCCACGAGCTGCGCGCTCCACAGCCGTTTCAGCTGAGGTCGGCGCAGCAGGGCGCGGACGGCACGCTCGCGGGAGTCCGCGACAAGGGCGTCGTCGGGGTTCGGTCGAGGGGCCGTTGGCTGCTCGGCTCGCGTCATGCGTTCAGCCTATCGGCCCGCGCCGACAGTCCGGCGCGACGCGCCTGACATGCACACGCCCCGACACCGAAGTGTTGTCGGGGCGTTCGCATTCCGAACGCCGGGCGAAGACCGCCCGGCGTGACCGGAGAAGAGGTCAGTCCTCCGCGCCGTTCGAGGCGGTCGCCTTCTTGGCGGCGGTCGCCTTGGCCGTCGTCTTCTTCGCGGTCGTGGTCTTCTTCGCCGCGGTCTTCTTGGCGGCAGCCGTCTTCTTCGCCGGCGCCTTCTTGGCCGCCGTCTTCTTGGTGGTGGCCTTCTTCGCCGTCTTCTTGGCGGGGCCCTTCGCCCGCTTCTCGGCGAGCAGCTCGAAACCGCGCTCCGGGGTGATCTCCTCGACGCTGTCGCCGGAGCGCAGCGTCGCGTTGGTCTCCCCGTCGGTGACGTACGGCCCGAAGCGGCCGTCCTTCACCACGACCGGCTTCTCGCTGACCGGGTCGGTGCCCAGCTCCTTCAGCGGCGGCTTGGCCGCGGCCCGACCGCGCTGCTTGGGCTGGGCGTAGATCGCCAGCGCCTCCTCCAGCGTGATCGTGAAGAGCTGCTCCTCGGACTGCAGCGACCGCGAGTCGGTGCCCTTCTTCAGATACGGCCCGTAACGGCCGTTCTGCGCGGTGATCTCCTGGCCCTCGGCGTCGGTCCCGACCACCCGCGGCAGCGACATCAGCTTCAGCGCCTCGTCGAGCGTCACCGTGTCCGGGGACATCGACTTGAACAGGGAGGCCGTACGCGGCTTGACCGCGTTCTTGCCGGTCTTCGGGGTGCCCTCGGGGAGGATCTCCGTGACGTACGGGCCGTAGCGGCCGTCCTTGGCGACGATCGTGTGACCGGTCGCCGGGTCGGTGCCCAGCTCGAAGTCGCCGCTCGGCTTGGCGAGCAGCTCCTCGGCGAGCTCGACGGTCAGCTCGTCGGGCGCCAGGTCCGTGGGAATGTCGGCGCGCTGGTGCTGCTCGGTGTCCTTCTCGCCGCGCTCGATGTACGGGCCGTAGCGCCCGACCCGCAGCACGATGCCGCTGCCCACCGGGAACGACGACACCTCGCGCGCGTCGATCGCGCCCAGGTCGGTCACCAGCTCCTTGAGGCCGCCGAGGTGGTCCCCGTCACCGTTGCCGGCGTCGGCCGCGTCTCCGTTGCTCGCGCCCTCGCCGAAGTAGAACCGCTTCAGCCACGGCACCGCGCGCGCCTCGCCCCGCGCGATGCGGTCGAGGTCGTCCTCCATCCGGGCGGTGAAGTCGTAGTCGACGAGCCGGCCGAAGTGCTTCTCCAGCAGGTTGACCACGGCGAAGGAGAGGAAGGACGGCACCAGGGCCGTGCCCTTCTTGAACACGTAGCCGCGGTCGAGGATCGTGCCGATGATCGACGCGTACGTCGACGGGCGGCCGATCTCCCGCTCCTCCAGCTCCTTGACCAGCGACGCCTCGGTGTAGCGGGCCGGGGGCTTGGTGGCGTGCCCGTCGACCGTGATCTCCTCGGCGGTGAGGGCGTCGCCCTCGGTGACCTGCGGCAGCCGGCGCTCGCGGTCGTCGAGTTCGGCGTTCGGGTCGTCGGCGCCTTCCACGTACGCCTTCAGGAAGCCGTGGAAGGTGATCGTCTTGCCGGACGCGCTGAACTCGACGTCCCGGCCGTCGGCCGCCGTGCCGCCGATCTTCACGGTGACGGAGTCGCCGGTGGCGTCCTTCATCTGCGAGGCGACGGTCCGCTTCCAGATCAGCTCGTAGAGCTTGAACTGGTCACCGGTCAGCCCGGTCTCGGCGGGCGTACGGAAACGGTCGCCCGAGGGACGGATCGCCTCGTGCGCCTCCTGCGCGTTCTTGACCTTGCCCGCGTAGGTGCGTGGCTGCGGGGGCAGGTAGTCGGCGCCGTACAGCTGCGTGACCTGGGCGCGGGCGGCGGCGACCGCCGTCTCGCTCAGGGTCGTCGAGTCCGTACGCATGTAAGTGATGTAGCCGTTCTCGTACAGCTTCTGGGCGACCTGCATGGTCGCCTTGGCGCCGAAGCCGAGCTTCCTCGAAGCCTCCTGCTGCATCGTCGTCGTACGGAACGGGGCGTACGGCGAGCGGCGGTACGGCTTGGACTCGACGGAACGCACGGCGAACCGCGTGTTCTCCAGGGCGGCGGCCAGGGCGCGGGCGTTCGCCTCGTCGAGGTGGAGGGTGTTCGCGCTCTTCAGCTGTCCCAGGGAGTCGAAGTCGCGGCCCTGCGCGACCCGCCGCCCGTCGACGGTCTGCAGGCGGGCGACCAGCGACGAGGGGTCCGACGCGTCACCCGCGCGGCCGGATGGGGGTCCCCCCGCCGGAGCGAAGTCGGAGGTGGGGGAGAAGGTGCCCGTCAGGTCCCAGTACTCAGCGGAACGGAAAGCCATGCGCTCGCGTTCCCGCTCCACCACGAGCCTCGTGGCGACGGACTGGACGCGGCCGGCGGACAGCCGGGGCATGACCTTCTTCCACAGGACCGGCGAGACCTCGTAGCCGTAGAGGCGGTCGAGGATGCGGCGGGTCTCCTGGGCGTCGACCAGCTTCTGGTTGAGCTGGCGCGGGTTGGCCACGGCCGCGCGGATCGCGTCCTTGGTGATCTCGTGGAAGACCATCCGCTTGACCGGGATCTTCGGCTTGAGCACTTCCTGCAGGTGCCAGGCGATGGCCTCGCCCTCGCGGTCCTCATCGGTGGCGAGGAAGAGTTCGTCGGACTCCTTCAGCAGGTCCTTGAGCTTCTTGACCTGGGCCCGCTTGTCCGCGTTGACCACATAGATCGGCTGGAAGTCGTGGTCGACGTCCACACCGAGGCGGCGGACCTCACCGGTGTACTTCTCCGGCACCTCGGCGGCGCCGTTGGGAAGATCGCGAATGTGCCCGACGCTCGCCTCGACGATGTAGCCAGGGCCGAGGTAGCCCTTGATCGTCTTCGCCTTGGCAGGCGACTCGACGATGACGAGTCGGCGGCCGCCCTTCGCGGTCTCGCTGGTCGGGGACAACTTCGCTCTTCTCTCCGGTCGGCGCTTGGGGCTCCCCAGGCGGTCTCCCCCGGGGTCGGGTCATGGTGACGCTGCGGAGTGTGACGGTACATCCCGCCTCCGTGTCAAACGGGAAAAGCCCGCAACGGCCACTCGAACGGTAACCCGACTACCACCGTTCCTGCCGCCGGGACTGCCCAGACTCCACCCGCGCTTATGCGGAGCGCGATCTACCGGTTACCGGGAGCTGCTAGGGTTTCGCGCTTCTCACAGGCGGGTCAGGCACCATGCGCCGAGGGCCAGGGAGATCGTCGCGACCAGTCCCGCGACGGTGGCCGATGCGACGGGGCTCACACCCTGGGCGACGGGGCGGTGCTGCCGCGCGCGGGTCACGGTCCAGGCCAGCAATCCACCTCCGAACAGGCAGAACACCATCCCCGCGAAGATCGCCGGTCCGCTCTCCATGGTCGCCCGATGCCCTCTTTCCCGTCCGCTGGTACCGGCCTCGGGGTGACGCTGCCACGCCCGGGCGGCGGACAGACGAATCGGAGGTGAACGGGAGGGCCACGGACCTGATCAAGTGTCCGGAAAGCGGCCCGGGGGCCCTTTCACGGAAATTCCGGATCGGCGTGAAAGGGCCGGGACGGCGGCTGCGGCCGGTGTGAAGGACGCGACAGGAGACAGTGACGTGACTCATGAGGCGACCCGCCGAGGTGCCCCGTGGGACCGTCCGTCCATGGGACCGCCGCCGCTCGTGTCAGCCGGCGGGCTCCAGGAACCCCTGCTCCACGAGCAGCCGGATCTGGGCCGGCGTGCGGTCGCGCAGCAGCACGGGGTCCTCGCCGAGGAGCTGGGCGATGGCGTCCAGGATCCGGCCCGCGCCCATGGAGCCGTCGCACACGCCCGCGAAGCCCGCGCCGATCGTGTCCACCTTGGTGGCCCGGCGCATCCCGCGGTTCTGCCGCAGCACGACGTGCTCCGGGTCCTCGGCGCCGGGCAGCCCGACCTGCTCCTGCACCACCTCGGCGGCCAACGCGAAGCGTGCTTCGAGGAGCGCCGCGTCGTCGTGCGTCCGCAGGTAGTCGAGCCGGTCGAAGTGCGCCCGGACCGTCTCGCCGAGCGGCTGCTCGACCGGGTGCGGCCACTCCTCCACCGTGATCGACTCCGCGGCGGAGCCCGACTTGCGCAGGGTGATCCAGCCGAAGCCGACCGCCTTCACCTTACGCGCCTCGAACTCGTCCAGCCACGCGTCGTACCGTGCCCGGTACTCGGCCCGGTCACCGCGGTGGTCGCCCGCGTCCCGCAGCCACAGTTCGGCGTACTGGGTGATGTCCTGCACCTCGCGCTGCACGATCCAGGCGTCGCACCCGCGGGGCACCCATGACCTGAGTCTGTCCTGCCAGTCCTCCCCCTCGACGTGCTGCCAGTTGGCGAGGAACTGCGCGAACCCGCCCTCGTTCAGCCGTTCCCCCGCCTCCTGAACGATCGTGCGGCACAGATCGTCCCCGCCCATCCCGCCGTCGCGGTAGGTGAGCCGGGCGCCCGGCGAGATCACGAAGGGCGGGTTGGACACGATCAGGTCGTACGTCTCGTCGTCCCGGACCGGCGCGAACAGCGAGCCCTCGCGCAGGTCGGCGGCCGGGACCCCGGAGAGGGCCAGGGTGAGCGCGGTGATGTGCAGGGCGCGCGGGTTGACGTCGGTGGCCGTCACGCGCGTGGCGTGCCGGGCGGCGTGCAGCGCCTGGATGCCGGATCCGGTGCCCAGGTCGAGCGCGGAGGCCACGGGCGTACGGACGGTGATGCCGGCCAGGGTCGTGGACGCCCCGCCGACGCCGAGCACGACACCCTCGTCGCGGCTGCCGATGCCCCCGGCGCCGCCGACCGCGCACCCGAGGTCGGACACGATGAACCAGTCCTCGCCGCCCGGCCCGCCGTACGGCCTTACGTCCACGGTCGCGGTGAGCTCGTCCGCGCCGGTGCGCGTCAGCCATCCGCTCTCCAGGCAGACGTCCACGGGCAGTACGCCGGCCACGCGCGCGTGCGGTACGGGCTGCTGCAGCAGGAACAGCCGTACGAGCGTCTCCAGCGGCGTGTCCCCGCGGGTGGCCCTCAGGGCGGGCACGGTCTCGCTGCGGGCCAGCGCCGCGTAGGCGGGGGCGCCGAGCAGTTCGAGCAGTCCGTCGGCGGTGAAGGAGGCTCCGAGCAGCGCGTCCCGCAGCCGGGCGGCGGCTTCGGGGCGGTCGGACGAGGGCAGGGGCGGCAGGCTGGCGTCACTCACGCCCTCCATTGTGGCCGCCGCCCTCACCCGGCGCGTCCCACGGCGTCAGCTCTTGGTGGCCCCCGCCGTCGCGGTGGCCGTCTGGCAGCTCGCCTGCCGGGACATGGCCTCGCCGACCTCGCCCTCCTCCAGCGTGCTGAGGGCGTCGCTGCCGCTCTTGCCGAGCTTGTCCAGCTCGGCGGCGATGTCCTTCAGACCGTCGGCGAACTCCGCCTGGTCGTCCGTGTCGAGACCGTCGACCTGCTTCTTCAGCGAGGCGTACGACGCGGAGATGCCGTTGAGCTCCTTGACCGCGTCCGTCTGCTTCTTCTCCCCGCTCTCGACGTCCGGCGCCCCGGCCTTGTCCACGGCGGCGCCGATCGCCTTGTAGGCGTCGGACATGTCCTGGAAGGCCTTCGAGTCGGCCTTCTGGACCTCTTCCGGCGTGCTGTTGTCCGAGGTCTCCTTCTGGATCGCGGCGTTGGCCGATTTGATCTTGGCGGCCTGCGGCTTCACCGCGTCGCAGACCTGCTTCGCCCAGGCGTCCAGCTTCTCGTTGTTGTCGTCGCCGCCGCATCCCGTCAGCGCCAGTACCAGTACCGCACCGCCGGACAGTGCGGCCGCGAGCTTCTTGTTCACCGGATTGGTCCCTTCCATGGCCTTCGGCCCCGGAACATACACGCCAGATGGCCTACACCCACCCGTCGAACATCCGGTAAGGAACTTTTGAAGCCATTTGCACCACGCGAGAGAAGGCTCACGGCATGGTCCTCGAGCACGGGGAGAGGGGGGGGCGCGCGGCAATAAGCGCGGGCCCCCCCCACCAAGATGACAATTGAGCCCGCCCGCGCGATGGAAACACCCCCCGGTCCGGCGACATGGGGTGCCGCGCGGGGTCGGGCAAGGGCACAACCCCG
>NZ_JBHWHX010000026.1:0-21526 GCF_042732315.1 Streptomyces sp. NPDC059787 | reverse complement strand
CTCTTACTGGTACATTTCCACCACTGCCCCCCCCCTGCCACGCCCGCCCTCGCCCTGCCCCGGGGCGGGGGTCGGGGGGGGCCCGCCCCCCACCCCCCCCCCCCCCGCCCGCACCTTGATCCGATGTCCGCCGTCCGGCTCTAGGAAACCACCGCCGGATCGGCCGACTTGGGCTCCGGCTCGGGGTCGTCCTCGTCCTCCACCGCGATGCCGCGCCGCTTGGACACGTACACCGCGCCGACTATGACGAGCAGCGCCAGGACCGCGATGAGCACCCGCATCCCGACGCTCCTGTCCGCGCCGTAGGAGAACTTGATGACCGCGGGCGCGATGAGCAGCGCCACCAGGTTCATCACCTTCAGCAGAGGGTTGATCGCGGGTCCGGCGGTGTCCTTGAAGGGGTCTCCGACGGTGTCGCCGATGACGGTGGCCGCATGGGCCTCGCTGCCCTTGCCGCCGTGGTGGCCGTCCTCGACGAGTTTCTTCGCGTTGTCCCAGGCGCCACCGGAGTTGGCGAGGAACACCGCCATCAGGGTGCCCGCGCCGATCGCGCCCGCGAGGAAGGCGCCCAGGGCGCCGACGCCCAGCGTGAACCCGATGAAGATGGGCGCCATCACGGCGAGCAGTCCGGGTGTGGCGAGCTCGCGCAGGGCGTCCTTGGTGCAGATGTCGACGACCTTGCCGTACTCCGGTTCCTCGCTGTAGTCCATGATCCCGGGCTTCTCACGGAACTGCCGCCGCACCTCGTAGACCACCGAACCCGCCGACCGCGACACCGCGTTGATCGCCAGTCCCGAGAAGAGGAAGACGACCGCCGCGCCCGCGATCAGGCCGACGAGGTTGTTGGGCTGGGAGATGTCCATCATCAGGCTCATCGGCGCGCCCTCACCGCTGAGCCGCTCGCCCACGTCTCTCGCCCCGGTGGTGATGGCGTCCCGGTACGAACCGAACAGCGCCGCCGCCGCCAGTACGGCCGTGGCGATCGCGATGCCCTTGGTGATGGCCTTGGTGGTGTTGCCGACCGCGTCCAGGTTGGTGAGCACCTGGGCGCCCGCGCCCTCCACGTCGCCGGACATCTCGGCGATGCCCTGCGCGTTGTCGGAGACCGGGCCGAAGGTGTCCATCGCGACGATCACACCGACCGTGGTGAGCAGTCCGGTGCCGGCCAGCGCCACCGCGAACAGCGCCAGCATGATCGACGTACCGCCGAGCAGGAACGCCCCGTACACGCCGAGTCCGATCAACAGGGCGGTGTAGACGGCGGATTCGAGACCGATCGAGATACCGGAGAGGACGACGGTGGCCGGGCCGGTGAGCGAGGTCTTGCCGATGTCCCGCACGGGACGCCGGGTCGTCTCGGTGAAGTAGCCGGTGAGCTGCTGGATGAGGGCGGCGAGCACGATGCCGATGGCCACCGCGACGAGCGCGAGGATCCGCGGATCGCCGTCCTTGCCCAGGATCGCCTCGTCGGTGACGCCGTCGAGATCGGCGTACGACGACGGCAGATAGACGAACACGGCGATCGCGACCAGGACGAGCGAGATCAGCGCGGAGATGAAGAAACCCCGGTTGATCGCGCTCATGCCGCTGCGGTCGGCGCGCCTCGGGGCCACCGCGAAGATGCCGGCCATCGCGGTGAGGACACCGATGGCGGGCACCAGCAGCGGGAAGGCGAGCCCGGCGTCGCCGAACGCCGCCGAGCCCAGGATCAGCGCGGCCACCAGGGTCACGGCGTACGACTCGAACAGGTCGGCCGCCATGCCCGCGCAGTCGCCGACGTTGTCGCCCACGTTGTCGGCGATGGTCGCGGCATTGCGCGGATCGTCCTCCGGAATGCCCTGCTCGACCTTGCCGACCAGGTCGGCGCCGACGTCGGCGGCCTTGGTGAAGATGCCGCCGCCGACCCTCATGAACATCGCGATCAGCGCGGCCCCGAGACCGAACCCCTCGAGCACCTTCGGGGCGTCGGCCGCGTACACCAGCACCACACAGGAGGCGCCCAGCAGGCCGAGGCCGACGGTGAACATGCCGACGACGCCGCCCGTACGGAAAGCGATCTTCATCGCTTTGTGCGAGACGGCGGTGAGATCCTTTTCCGGCTCGCCCTCGGCCGGAGTCGCTTCGCGCGCCGCCGCGGCGACCCGCACATTGCTACGTACGGCGAGCCACATACCGATATAGCCGGTGGCCGCCGAGAACGCCGCTCCGATCAAGAAGAACACCGACCGTCCGGCACGCTGATTCCAGTCGTCCGCGGGCAGCAGCATGAGCAGGAAGAACACGACCACGGCGAATACACCGAGGGTGCGCAACTGGCGGGCCAGATAGGCGTTCGCGCCCTCCTGGACCGCTGCCGCGATCTTCTTCATGCTGTCGGTGCCCTCGCCGGCCGCGAGAACCTGGCGCACCAGGACTCCGGCGACCACCAGGGCCGCCAGCGCGACGACGCCGATGACCACCACGAGCAGGCGGTTGTCGTCGGTCAGCACGGCGGCTGCGAGGGATGTGGACTGGCCCGACTCTTGTGTGAGGGAAAGCCCCGCCATTCGTCCTCCTTGACGCTTGGGCTGAGCTCAAGATGTGGACGGGATTGTAGGTACCGGAAGCAGATCAAAACAGAGCGCGTGAAATGTAAATGTCCTGTACGCGATCTTCCCTAATGATCGCCTGCGGTCGGCGACCGGAAATCGGTAATGCCTTTGGAGCATTCACGTGATCGCATTTTCGTGGCACGGTTGGTCGTGAACGAATTCACGCGATCAACCGCACGAGACCACTGTAAGCGCGGGCACTGACACCCGCACATGACGAAGGGCCCCACGAGGGGGCCCTTCGGAAAAACGGTCGCCGTCCGGGTGAAGCGGTCAGGCGAGGAGGGTGGCCGGCGGCACGGTGGGCCACCTCATGCGGATCGATCCGCCGTGCTGCCCCGCGCTGACCTCGACGTCGTCGACGAGTCCGCTGATGACCGCGAGGCCCATCTCGTCCTCCTCGGTCTCCGCGTCGGCGTCGCCCGGCGCGTCACCGGGCGCCCGCTCGCCGGGGGTCGCGTGGGGCGCCTCGTCGCCGACCTCGATGGAGAACTGCTTCTCCTCCTCGATCAGCAGCACCTTCACGGGGGCCGAGATGCCGCCGTTCCGGTGCAGTCCCACGGCACGGGTGCAGGCCTCGCCGACGGCGAGTCTGACCTCGTCGAGGACGGCCTCGTCCACTCCGGCCCTGCGCGCCACCGCCGCCGCCACGAGCCGGGCGGTCCTGACGTGCTCGGGCAGCGCGCTGAAGCGGAGTTCGACGGTGGCCATGCATCCCCCTCGCGACTACGGGCGTGCTGTGGAGAGGCCGGGCCGCCGAAAGCCCGGCCCTCCTCCTGGTTCTCTTCCGCCGTCCGGGCACGCGGCCCGGGAGCGGGGTGGTCAGTCGGTGGCCGCCACCGCTTCCTCGACCGAGGTGTGGATCGGGAACACCTTGGTGAGGCCGGTAATGCGGAAGATCTTGAGAATACGCTCCTGGTTGCAGACCAGGCGCAGTGAGCCCTCATGGGCACGGACGCGCTTCAGGCCGCCGACCAGCACGCCGAGTCCGGTGGAGTCGAGGAAGTCCACACCTTCCATGTCGACGACAAGGTGGAAACTGCCGTCGTTCACCAGCTCGACCAACTGCTCGCGCAGCTTGGGCGCGGTATATACGTCGATTTCGCCACCGACCCTGACGATCGTGCGATCGCCCATGGTTTCGGTCGACAGGGACAGGTCCACGGATCCTCCAGCACCTAGCTATCGAGCGGTCGCCCTTGGGGCATCTCGGCTCAGCCCCCGGGACGGTTCGCCAGCCGCGATGGCATTCAATCACTTACCGGCAGGCGTGCACGACGCCTTGGCCCCATTGTCCGTCACGCCAGTGACACACTCGGTGCCGATGGCCAAGAATCACCGATCCGATCGACCCCCGACGGACCTCCCGTCCGGGCCCGCCCCGGGCGCGGTCCTGGACCGGCTCGCGTCCGGACCGAACCGGGCTTCGCGCATCACTCATACGGAGCACTTGCCCCCGCGCGAGGGTCGCCATGCCGTCTGGCCGGACCGGATCCGTCCGGAGATCCTCGCCGCCGTGCGGGCCGCGGGCGTCGAACACCCCTGGGCCCACCAGGCACGCGCCGCCGAGCACGCCCTGGACGGCGAGTCCGTCGTGGTCGCCACCGGCACCGCGTCCGGCAAGTCCCTTGCGTACCTCATGCCCGTCCTGTCCACACTCCTGGACGGCGCCGAGGCCCCCAACGGCCGCGGCGCGACCGCCCTGTACCTCGCCCCCACGAAGGCCCTCGCGGCGGACCAGTGCCGATCCGTGAAGGAACTTTCACAACCACTGGGCCATTCGGTGCGCGCGGCCGTCCACGACGGCGACACGCCGTTCGAGGAACGCGAGTGGATCCGCCAGTACGCCAACTACGTGCTGGCCAACCCGGACATGCTGCATCGGGGCATCCTGCCGGCCCACCCCCGCTGGTCCTCCTTCCTCAAGTCGCTGAAGTACGTCGTCATCGACGAGTGCCACACCTACCGGGGCGTCTTCGGCTCGCACGTCGCCCAGGTGCTGCGCCGCCTGCGCCGCCTGTGCGCCCGCTACGGCGCCTCGCCCGTGTTCCTGCTGGCCTCCGCGACCGCCGCCGAGCCCGCGGTCGCCGCCCGCCGCCTCACCGGTGTGCCGGTCGTGGAGGTGGCCGACGACGCCTCACCGCGCGGTGAACTGGTGTTCGCCCTCTGGGAGCCGCCGCTGACCGAGCTGCACGGCGAGAAGGGCGCACCGGTCCGCCGTACGGCCACCGCCGAGGCCGCCGACCTGCTGACCGACCTCACCGTGCAGGGCATCCGCTCGGTCACCTTCGTACGCTCCCGGCGCGGCGCCGAGCTGATCTCCGTGATCGCCCAGGAACGCCTGGCCGAGGTCGACCGCTCGCTGGCCCGGCGTGTCGCGGCGTACCGGGGCGGCTACCTCCCCGAGGAGCGCCGCGCCCTGGAACGCGCCCTGCACTCCGGTGAACTGCTCGGTCTCGCGGCGACGAACGCCCTCGAACTCGGCGTGGACGTCTCCGGCCTGGACGCCGTGGTCATCGCCGGCTATCCGGGCACCCGGGCCTCCCTGTGGCAGCAGGCCGGGCGCGCGGGACGGTCCGGGCAGGGTGCCCTCGCCGTCCTGGTAGCCCGCGACGACCCCCTGGACACCTTTCTCGTCCACCACCCGGAGGCTCTCTTCGACCGGCCCGTGGAGTCCACCGTCCTCGACCCCGACAACCCCTACGTGCTCGCCCCGCACCTGTGCGCGGCGGCCGAGGAGCTGCCGCTGACCGAGGAGGACCTGGACCTGTTCGGCCCGGCCACCGGGGAGCTGCTCCCGCAGCTGGAGGCCGCGAAGCTGCTGCGCCGCCGGACGAAGGCCTGGCACTGGACCCGCCGGGAGCGGGCCGCCGACCTGACCGACATCCGGGGTCAGGGCGGCCGGCCGGTCCAGGTCGTCGAGGCCGGTACGGGCAGGCTGCTCGGCACGGTCGACGCGGGCGCGGCCCACACGAGCGTCCACGAGGGCGCGGTCCATCTGCACCAGGGCCTGACGTATCTCGTCCGCTCGCTCGACCTGGAGGACTCCGTCGCCCTGGTCGAGCGGGCGACGCCGACGTACACGACGGTGGCCAGGGACACGACGTCGATCTCCGTGCTGGAGACGGACACCGAGATCCCGTGGGGCGACGGCCGCCTGTGCTACGGCTCCGTCGAGGTCACCAACCAAGTGGTCTCCTTCCTGCGCCGGCGGGTCATCACCGGCGAAGTGCTGGGCGAGACGAAGCTCGACCTCCCTCCTCGTACGCTGCGCACCCGCGCTGTGTGGTGGACGGTCACCGAGGACCAGCTGGACCGCGCCCGGATCAACCCGGAGATCCTCGGTGGTGCCCTGCACGCCGCCGAGCACGCGTCGATCGGCATGCTGCCGCTCTTCGCGACCTGCGACCGCTGGGACATCGGCGGTGTCTCGATCCCGCTGCACCCCGACACGCTGCTGCCCACGGTCTTCGTCTACGACGGTCATCCGGGCGGTGCGGGCTTCGCGGAGCGCGCCTTCCACACCGCCCGCGCCTGGCTCACCGCCACCCGTCAGGCCATCGCCTCCTGCGAGTGCGACGCCGGCTGCCCCTCCTGCATCCAGTCCCCCAAGTGCGGCAACGGCAACGACCCCCTGCACAAGCGGGGCGCGGTACGACTTCTCACGGTGCTGCTGGAGGGCGCACCGGCGGAGAAGCCGGAGGGTACGGAGGACGCCGCGGGAGCGGCCGGGACCGCTGGGGCGTAGCCGGGCCCGACACCGGCGCCCGAGCCTGACACGGAACTCGGTCCTGACACGGAACTCGGTCCTGACACGGAACTCGGTCCTGGTGCGGAACGCGACCTGAAGCGGAACGCGGGCTTGATGCGGAGCCAGGTCCTGTTCCGGCTCCACGCCCGATCCCGCTCCACGCCTGATCCGGAACCCGGGCCGCATCCGGAACCCGGGCTGGTCACGGCGCCCGGGCGGAGCCCTGTGCCGGCCCCGGCGCCCCGGCTCCGCCCTGAGTCCGAGCCGGCCCCGGCACCCCGAACCCGCCCGGAGCCGCCCCTTGGCGCGGAGGTTCCGCAGGCCCCGCCCTGGCCCTGATCTCCGCCGCGAACGGCCCCCGTCCCGACACCACCGACACGTCCGACACCTCGCCGGTGATCACGCACCGTACGAGCCGTGTGCCCTGTGCCCGGGCCACCCGGTCCGCCCGGGCGCAGGCCGCCGTACCGCCCCGCGTCCAGTGGTCCGCCGCCGCGAGCGCCGCCAGATCCGCGCCGCCGGCCGCCCGGTGCCGGACCACGACGGCGTGTCCCAGGGCAAGGACGACGCCGAACACCACACACAGCACGGCGATCGCACCGACGCTCCAGACGGTCGCCGACCCCCGGTCGGAACACCGTGCGGGCCGCAGCCCGTCCGCCGGCCGCCGCACCCGGAACCGGGCCCTCACGCCGCCGCCCCCACCGTCTCCTCCACCGCGGCGACGGCCTCCTCCCGCAGGTCGAAGGGCAGCCCGCGCAGGACCGGGGGCCTGGCCTCGACGACCACCCGGACCTGCTCGGCCTCCCGGCTCACCGTGACTCTCGCGCCGGGCGGTGCCACCGCGCGAGTCGCCTCGACAACGGCGTCAGGGGGATCCTGCCGGGCCGCCGCGCGGGCGCCCGCGCGCGCCGCGTCGACGCACTGGATCTGCGCCGCCACCACCAGCAGGCCCCAGACCAGTGCCGTCGCGAACATCACCAGCACGGGCAGCACCATGGCCGACTCCGCCGTCACGAACCCGCGGTCCGCACGCCGCTCACACCCGGCCATCGAGTGCCTGTTGCACGATGTTCCGCAGCGCCGCGGCGACCGGTCCGCTGGTGACCACCTTGTAGAGCACGACGGAGAACGCCACCGCCGCCACGATGCCCATCGCGTACTCCGAAGTCACCATTCCTGTGTCCCTCCGTGCCGTACGCACCTTGCACACCAGGGCACGCAGTCGTGCCCGTACCGCCTGATACATCTCAACCCCCGTATGGAGTAGTCGTACTGATCTCGTGAGCCCTGCCGCTGCCGTCGGTCGTCTCCCGTCAGGCACCACCTCCTCCCAGCACCCCGCCCGCGAGCCCGATCACCACGGGCAGCACGCCGACCGTGATGAACGCGGGCAGGAAGCACAGCCCCACCGGCGCGCTGACCATGACGGCCGCCCGCCGGGCCCGTGCCGTCGCCGCGCGGGTCCACTCCGCGCGGGCCTCGGCGGCGAGCCGGGCCACGGGAGCGGCCAGGGGAAGTCCGGACACATCGGCCCGCTCCAGCAGCCGGGCCAGGTGCCGGGCGCCCTGCACCGACGCCAGCCGGCGCCATGCCGCGGCCGGTTCACCGCCGAGCCGTACCTCCGCCGCGCCCCGCGCCAGCGCCTCCCCGACCGGCCCGCCCAAGGTTTCTCCGACGGCCTGCGCGGCGAGTACCGGGCCGGCGCCCGCCTCGATACAGGCGGACAGCAGGTCGGCGGCGAGCGGCAGTTGATGTCCCGCCCCGGCGGTGTCCGTCTCCCGCGCGTGCGGAGCGGCGGCCTTCTGCCGCAGGCGCCACCACCACACTCCGGCCGCGACGGCCGGCCCCGCCACCGCTCCGGCGGGACCTCCCACCAGCACCCATCCGGCACCCGCCACGCCCGCGTACGGCAGCCAACTCCGCGCGACGCGCAGCAGCGTGTGGTGCGCGGCGGTCGCCGTCCGTTCCAGGGCCAGCACCTCGGCCAGTCGCCGCCGTGCTCTCCGCTCGCGCCGCGCGCGGCCCCACCACCCCGCCAGCCAGGCGAGCGTGAACACCGTCCCCACCACTGCCCCCAGCCTGTGGACAAGGTCCCCGCTCATGCCGCCCCCTCCTCGGCGCCCCGCATGATCCGCAGCGCCCACCACAGCCCCAGACCCTCCAGCACCCCGCCGACCGCCAGACAGACCAGTCCTGACGGTGTGTGCAGCAGGATGTGCAGCGGGTCGGCGCCGAGAGCCGCACCGAGGGCCAGGCCCACGACCGGGAGCCCGGCGAGCAGCACCGCCGTCGCGCGGGCGCCGGCCAACTGGGCACGCAGGTCGGCCCGCTGGTCCCGTTCGGCGCACAGCGCCGCTTCCAGCCGGTCGAGTCCGGCCGCGAGCCCGGCTCCCTGGTCCACCGCCACCCGCCAGCACGCGGCGAGTCCCCGCAGCCCTTCGGCACCCGGTTGCCGTGCCGCCCGCGCGAGCGCCTCCGGGACGTCCCCGCCGAAGCGCGCCGCCGCGAGCACCGTCGCCTGTATGTCACCGAGTCCGCCGGAGTCCCGCGCGGCCGGCAGCAGCGCCTCACCCGGCTGCCGTCCGGCGCGCACCTCCCCGGCGAGCGCCCCGCACAACGCGATCACCGCGTCGCCGCGGCCCTCCCGCGCGCGGCGTTCCCCGGCGGTCCGCCGCACCCGTCTCAGCAAAGGCACCCCGGCCGCCCCCGCGACGACCGGCAGCAGCGACGCACCCAGCACCGCCAGCACCAGGCCGGCGGCCAACGACCACCACTCGGCCCGCAGCCGCCCGCGCGTCCGCCCCCACGCGCGGGTCATCCGGGGCCACCCCGGCGGTCCGCTGCCCACCGCGCCTCCGCCGGCCAGCAGCAGCCGCGTCCGCCTGGCCCCGGCATGCCCTCCGCCCAACAGCCAGGCCGCGGTCCCCAGGCACGCCACGGCCGCACCCGTCGACACCTCGGTCGTCCCGTTCATCCTCCGATCCCCTCGTCCGGTCCGCCGGTGTTCGCGTTCCGGAGCAGCTCCCGCAGGCGCTGCCATCCCCGCTCCCGGGTGAAGGCCTGCGGGCCCCACCGCAGCGCCGGCACCGTCCGCACCAGCCCTGACGGGTCCCGTTCCAGCACGTGCACCTCCGCGATCCGCCGCCGCCCGCTCCGGTCGCGTACGAGGTGCAGCACCACCGAGAGGGCGGCCGCCGCCTGGCTGTGCAGGGCGAACCGGTCGAGTCCGGCGGCCGTACCGAGTGCCTCCAGCCGGGCCGGTACATCGGTGGCGGCGTTGGCATGGACCGTTCCCGAGCCGTCGTGGCCCGTGTTGAGGGCGGCCAGCAGATGGACCACCTCCGGGCCGCGCACCTCACCGACGACCAGCCGGTCCGGCCGCATCCGCAGTGCCTGCCGCACCAGGTCCTCCAGGGTGACCAGGCCCGCGCCCTCCTGGTTGGCGGGTCTGGTCTCCAGGCGCACGACGTGCGGGTGGTCGGGCCGCAGTTCCGCCGAGTCCTCGGCCAGGACGATGCGCTCGTCCGGCCCGACCAGCCCCAGCAGCGCGCTCAGCAAGGTCGTCTTGCCGCTGCCGGTCCCTCCGCTGACGAGGAACGACAGCCGCGCGTCCAGCAGTGCCCGCAGCACGCGGTCCCCGCCCGGCGGGACCGTCCCGGCCGCCACGAGCTCGTCGAGGGTGAAGGCGCGCGGTCGTACGACCCGTAGCGACAGGCAGGTGCCGCCGACGGCCACCGGGGGCAGCACGGCGTGCAGTCTGGTCCCGTCGGGCAGCCGCGCGTCGACCCAGGGCCGGGCGTCGTCCAGGCGCCGGCCGGCCACGGCGGCGAGCCGCTGGGCGAGGCGCCGGACGGCCGTCTCGTCGGGGAAGGCCACCTCGGTCGGTTCCAGCCCGCCGCCCCGGTCCACCCAGACCCGGTCCGGCGCCGACACCAGCACGTCGGTCACCGAGGGCTCGGACAGGAGCCGTTCCAGCGGCCCGCTGCCGACCAGCTCGGACCGCAGCTGCTCGGCCGCTCCGAGCACCTCGGCGTCACCGAGCACCCGCCCCTGGTCCCGCAGCGCCTGCGCCACCCGCGCGGGCGTCGGCTCGGCCCCGCTCTCGGCCAGCCACCGCCGCACCCCGTCGAGCAGGCCGGGAGGCATGACCGTTCCGCTCGTCACCGGCCTCCTCATGCCGTCCTCGCCTCCACCAGCGCCCGCTCCCAGAACTCCTTGCAGAAGCGGGCCAGCGGGCCCCGGCCCGAGACCCCGGGCGGCCGGCCCGCCTCGTACGGGCGCCGCAGGGCGGGCTCGGCGGGCACGTCTCCGGCGAGGGGCAGCCCGAGCAGCCGGGCCACCTCACGGTCGTCCAGCCCCGGCGCGTACGGCCCGCGTACCGCCACCCGCAGATCACGCAGGACCATGCCCACGGCGGAGGCGACGCGGCCCGCCGCCGCGACGGCGCGCAGTTCCGCGGGGACCACGAGGAGTCCGAGGTCGAGCTGGGCGAGAACCTCGGCGACCCCGTCGTCGACGCGGCGCGGCAGGTCGACCACGACGGTGCCGCCCCCGCGCCGTGCCGCGGCAAGCACCGCGCGTACGGCCCTGGGCGGTACGGCGAGGCAGTCGCCGCGGTCCCAGCTGAGCACCCTCAGCGAGTGCAGTTCCGGCAGTGACTCCTCCAGGGCGCCGCCGCCGACCCGGCCGTGTGACGCGGCGAACGCCGGCCAGCGCAGCCCTTTGGCCGTCTCGCCCCCGAGGGCCACGTCGAGTCCGCCGCCCAGCGGGTCGGCGTCCACCAGGAGGGTGCGCAGTCCCTCACGCGCGGAGGTGACGGCGAGCGCGCACGCGAGCGTGGACGCCCCGGCGCCGCCCCGGCCGCCGATGACACCGACGGTCAGGGCGGGCCGTCCGACGCCTTCGGCCACGTCGGCGATGCGGTCGACCAGCCACTGCTCGCCGTCCGGCAGCATCAGCACGTGGTCGGCGCCGATCTCGACGGCCCGCCGCCAGACCCCGGAGTCGTCCTGGTCGCGGCCGACCAGCACCACTCCCGGCCTGCGTGCCGCTCCGCGCACCCGTCGCGCGGCGTCGTCCCCGACCAGGACCAGTGGTGCGGCCTCCCAGCTGCCCCTTGGTTCCGGCACCGTGTGATGGACCTCCGGTGTGGCGCCGGCCGCCGCGCACAGGCGCAGCAGGTCGTCGAGGAGCCCGGCGTCCTCGGTGAGGATCAGCGGTGCGCCAGGCCGGCCTCCTCCGGAGGCCGGCGGCGGATCGTGGGTGATGGTTCCGGACATGTTCGTCCCCCTTTGCTGCATCTCTCGCGCAGCCCCTGCGGCCCCGCGATTCCCAGACGTGTGAAGAGCCGGCAAGCGGTTCTTCTTTGAACGGCCGGCGGAAACCGGCCGTACGCGGCCCGACAAACGGAACCGGGTGTGAACTCGCGGTGAGCGGGCGCGTCGGAATCACGATGCGGCGATCCGGAAAAACATGTGGATCTTGGTCGATAACTGTGGACGGGGCGGCGCCTGTGAATATCGCGGTCACCCGGACCGGTGAGTCCCGCACACCCCCTGTGCGACTTCCGTAAAGCAGTCCTACGACTACCGCGGGTAACTATTCATGGACATGACAGATGACCATGAGCGCGGCACCGGCACGATGCACCAACCACGAGGAGAATGAGGAAAACCCACCCGGACATGCGACGACCCCCGCCGGGGGGGAGAGCGGGGGTCGTCCCCACGGCCGACTCGGGGGGGGAGGAGTCGGACCGGGTTAGACACGGTCGCGAACGATCCGTGACTTCCATGGTGTACCCGAGAGCCCTCTCAGGCAAACCCACACGCCCCACCTTACGCCGAATGGGCTGCGCCTATGCTCAAGGACGTGGAAAACCACTCGATGCCCCGCACAGCCGCCTTCTTTGACCTGGACAAGACGGTCATTGCGAAGTCGAGCACGCTCACGTTCAGCAAGTCGTTCTATCAAGGCGGCCTGATCAACCGCAGGGCTGTCCTGCGCACCGCGTACTCCCAGTTCGTGTTCCTGGCCGGCGGCGCCGATCACGACCAGATGGAGCGGATGCGCAAGTACCTGTCCGCACTGTGCCGCGGCTGGAACGTCCAGCAGGTCAAGGAGATCGTCGCCGAGACACTGCACGACCTGATCGACCCGATCATCTACGACGAGGCCGCCACCCTCATCGAGCAGCACCACACCGCGGGACGCGACGTCGTGATCGTGTCCACGTCGGGCGCCGAGGTCGTCGAGCCGATCGGCGAACTGCTCGGCGCGGACCGGGTGGTGGCCACCCGTATGGTCGTAGGTGACGACGGGTGCTTCACCGGCGAGGTGGAGTACTACGCGTACGGCCCGACCAAGGCCGAGGCGGTCCGGGAGCTGGCGGAGTCGGAGGGCTACGACCTGACCCGGTGTTACGCCTACAGCGACTCGGTGACCGATGTGCCGATGCTGGAGTCCGTGGGCCACCCGCACGCCGTGAACCCCGACCGCGCACTGCGCCGGGAGGCCCTCGCGCGGGAGTGGCCGATCCTCGACTTCCACCGGCCGGTACGGCTCAAGCAGCGCTTCCCCGCGTTCTCCGTACCGCCGCGCCCCGCCCTGGTCGCGGCGGCCGCCATAGGCGCCGCGGCGGCCACCGCGGGCCTCGTCTGGTACGCGAGCCGACGCCGTACGACGGTCGCCTGACCGCCTCCCGCGCGAGCCGCCCCGCCGATCGTCGGCCGCGAACGCCCCGTCGGTGCCCGTTCGGGTCGGCTTTGAGGGCAAAAGTAAAGAAGCAGGGTGAGGGCTTCCGCTTGCTTCGCACCCGGAGTACAAAGGACTTAACGGCCCGCGAGACCAGGGGCATCCGCGAGGATCACCCTCACCAACGCATGTGTGGCCCCACGGACCGAGCATGAACACCGGGAACCCACGCGACGTCGACCCGTCGATTACGGGCCAGCCGCACCAGGTGACGGGCGAAGTTCCCGACCTGATGGGCACATATCGAGGACGCCTGGTAACGCGGTGGACATGCCAGCGGCGGTACGAGTATTCGTACCGCCGCATTTCTGCCGGGTCCTTCTCCAGCCCCTTTTACGCGGCCCCGCGCTGGAGCGCCTCGCACACGGCCGTCGACTCGCGCGCCCCCAGCTCGACCGCGCGCCCGCAATGGGCGATCCAGGCCGCCACACCCTCGGGGGTACCGGAGACATACCCCTCCAGCGCCTTGATGTAGGCCTCCTGACCCAGCTCGGCGTGCCCGACCTCCGCCGGGCAGACCGACTTGGGGTCGAGACCGCTGCCGACCAGGACGATGCGTTCGGCCGTACGCGCGACCAGGCCGTTGTGGGAGGTGAAGGGGCGCAGCGCGAGAAGTTCGCCGTGCACGACGGCGGCCGTCACCAGCGCCGGGGCGGAACCGCCCGCGATGATCAGCTCGGACAGCCCGTCCAGCCGGCCGTGCGCCTCCGCCGCGCTCGGCAGACCGAGTCCGATCAGGGGCTCGTCGACCGGCTCGCCCTCCTGCCGGGGGCGTCCGACCCGCTCGGCCTTGTCGGCCGCCGCGACCAGGTGCAGCCGGGCCAGGACCCGCAGGGGCGACTGCCGCCAGATGGACAGCAACTGCCCCGCCTCGGCGGTCAGCCGCAGTGCCGCGCCCATCGTGCGGGCGCCGTCGTCGCCGCTGAAGTCGCTGCGCCGGCGCACCTCCTCCAGGGCCCAGTCCGCGCCCGACAGCGCCGCCGAGCCACGGGCGCCGCGCAGCGCCGCCTCGGAGGTGATCTCGTTGCTGCGCCGCCGCATGACCCGGTGCCCGTAGACCCGGTCCACGGCCTTGCGCACGGACTCCACGGAGTCGGCCACTCCGGGCAGGGAGCCCAGGGCGGCGAGCGGGTCGGCGGTCGCGCCTGTCGTACTCATGAGTACGACACTACGCACCTCCGGCGCCCGCCCCACGAAGGAGTGGTCTTCTTCACGCCCGACTGCCACATAAAGCTACCGTTCCATTACGCTTGGTGAACATGAAAATTGCTTTCGTGGGGAAGGGCGGCAGCGGAAAGACGACCCTGTCCTCCCTGTTCATCCGTCATCTCGCGGCCGTCGGCGCCCCGGCCGTCGCGGTGGACGCCGACATCAACCAGCACCTCGGGGCCGCACTGGGCCTGGACGAGGCGGAGGCGGCCGCGCTGCCCGCGCTGGGAGAGCACCTGCCGCTGATCAAGGACTACCTGCGCGGCACCAATCCGCGCATCGCGTCCGCCGAGACGATGATCAAGACCACTCCGCCCGGTGAGGGCTCCCGGCTGTTGCGGGTGTGCGAGGACAATCCGGTCTACGACGCCTGTGCGCGGCCGGTGGAACTCGACGGCGGGGCCGTCCGTTTGATGGTCACCGGCCCCTTCACCGACGCCGACCTGGGGGTCGCCTGCTACCACTCCAAGACCGGAGCGGTGGAACTGTGTCTGAACCACCTGGTGGACGGCCCCGGCGAGTACGTCGTGGTCGACATGACGGCCGGCTCGGACTCCTTCGCCTCCGGCATGTTCACCCGCTTCGACATCACGTTCCTCGTGGCCGAGCCGACCCGGAAGGGGGTCTCCGTCTACCGCCAGTACAAGGAGTACGCCCGCGACTTCGGCGTCACCCTGAAGGTCGTCGGCAACAAGGTGCAGGGCCCGGACGACCTCGACTTCCTCCGCGCGGAGGCCGGGGAGGACCTGCTGGTGACGGTGGGGCACTCGGACTGGGTCCGGGCCATGGAGAAGGGCCGGCCGCCCCGGTTCGACCTCCTGGAGGAGCCCAACCGGGACGCGCTGCGCCTGCTGCACTCGGCCGCCGACGCGACGTACGAGTCGCGCGACCGCGAGCGTTACACCCGCCAGATGGCGCACTTCCATCTGAAGAACGCCCGGTCGTGGGGCGACGAGCGCACCGGGGCCGACCTGGCGTCCCAGATCGACCCCGGTTTCGTGCTCGGCGAGAACGTCACGGCGTCCGCCTGACGCTCACCGTTTGCCGGCCGGGGCTCCGGGCACCCCCTTGGGGGCCGGCGCGGAATCGCCGGACAGGAAGGACCTCCAGCCCTTCTTCGGGGCCTCGCCGACGCCCAGCGTGCGCAGTTTCGCCAGGGTCCCCGGGTCCTGGGCGTCCAGCCAGTCCACCAACTGCCGGAAGGAGACACAGCGCACGTCGGGCTTGGTGCACACCTCTTCGACGACCTCCTCGACGGCCCGCATGTAGGTGCCGCCGTTCCAGGACTCGAAGTGGTTGCCGATGATCAGGGGTGCCCTGTTGCCCTTGTAGGCCCGCTCGAAGCCCCGGAGGAGGCCGTCCCGCATCTGGTCGCCCCACATCTCGTGCTTGGCGGGGTCGCCCTGGGTTGTGGTGCCGGACTGGTTGACCATGAAGTTGTAGTCCATGGTGAGCTGTTCGAAGGAGTGCCCGGGGAAGGGCACGAGCTGCATCGACAGGTCCCACAGACCCTGCTTCTTCTTCGGCCACACCTGGTCGTTGACCCCGCTGGTGTCGTAGCGGAAGCCCAGGTCGCGGGCGGCCTTCATGAAGTTCTTCTGCCCCTCCAGGCAGGGGGTGCGGGCGCCGATCAGCTCCTTGTCGTAGTCGAAGGGCAGCGGGGCCGAGTTCTTCATGCCGGTGTTGGTCTTCCAGGTCTTCACGAAGCGCTTGGCCTGGGCGATCTCCTCCTTCCACTCCGCCACCGACCATTCGCCGACCCCACCGCCGCTGCCGCAGAAGTGCCCGTTGAAATGGGTTCCGATCTCGTTGCCCTCGAGCCACGCGAGGCGCAGCTGCCTCACGGTGTCGGCGATGCCCTCCTGGTCGTTGAAGCCGATGTCGGAGCGGCCCGGGGAGTGCTGCGGCGGGCGGTACAGATCGCGTTTCTCCTCCGGCAGCAGGTACACGCCGCTCAGGAAGTACGTCATGGTCGCGTTGTTCTCCTTGGCGACCTCGCGGAAATGCGAGAAGAGCCTCTGGCCGTCCTCGCCCGCGCCGTCCCAGGAGAAGACCACGAACTGCGGGGGCTTCTCACCGCGCTTCAGCCGCTCGGGCCGGGGCAGGTGCGGCTGTGCCCCGGTGTACGCGGTGGAGCCGTCGCCGATCAGCCGGACGACGTTCTTCGGTGCCGGAGCCGGCTTGGCCTTCTCCTGGTCACGCGCCTGCTCGCCGGTGCTGTCGGTGCCGGTCCCGCAGCCGGCGAGCGAGGCGACGCAGACCGCGACGATCACAGTGCCCGTGGCGATTCCGCGGGTGGCGGCCATCCGCCCACCTTCTTCCTTCTCTCGGGCCGAGCTCGATGAGGGCTTCGTCTGGTGCAGTGCCGGTCCAGGCCGACAGCGCCGTCAAAGTCGCACGGAAAGAAGAAGGAATTAGTACGACAAGCCGATGAAATGGCTGCATCACCCGCCAGGGTGGTTGATTCATCCATTTGCCCGGAAAGTCTATGCCAGTCCTTTACTCTCAATTACGATCCGTTTACAGATTGTTGATGTACGAGAGAAGGGAAACCATGTCCGCCTGTGTTCCCGCCCGTGCCGCCGACTCGGATCGGACCGAGCGCGCCCACCCACCCCACAGCCCGCCACCGCCCGGCCCTCGACACCCGCGTATCGCGGGAGCCGACCTGTCGGCCTCGATCGCGGTCTTCCTGATCGCCCTCCCGCTGTCCCTCGGCATCGCCCTCGCCACCGGCGCGCCGCTCCAGGCCGGCCTGGTCGCCGCCGCCGTGGGCGGAATCGTCGCCGGGCGGATCGGCGGCTCCCCGCTCCAGGTGAGCGGTCCCGCCGCCGGACTCACCGTCGTCACCGCCGACCTCATCCAGCACTACGGCTGGCGGACGACCTGCGCCATCACCGTCCTCGCCGGAATCTCCCAGCTCGGTCTCGGCTGCCTGCGCGTGGCACGCGGCGCGCTCGCCGTGAGCCCCGCGATCGTGCACGGCATGCTCGCCGGCATCGGCGTCACCATCGCCGTCGCCCAGCTGCACATCGTCCTCGGCGGCACCCCGCAGAGCTCCGTCCCCGACAACCTCCTCGCCCTCCCCGCCCAGTTGGCGAACCTGCACCCCGCGGCCCTGTCGGTGAGCCTGCTGACACTGGCCCTGCTGCTGCTCTGGCCCCGGATCCCGGGCCGCGCCGGACGCGTTCTCCGCACGGTGCCGGCGGCACTCGTCGCCGTCGCCGGAGCCACCGCGGTCGCCGCCGCGGCCGGCCTCGTCCTGCCCAAGGTGGACCTGCCGTCCTGGCGCAACCACGCCCTGGCCGGGCTGCCCGAGGGACCCGTGCTCGGCCTCGCCGCCGCCGTGCTCACCACGACGCTGGTGTGCAGCGTGCAGTCGCTGCTCGGGGCCGTGGCTGTGGACAAGCTGGTGTCCGGCCGCCCCGGATCCGGCCAGGTCGGGCGCTCCGACCTGGACCGTGAACTGCTCGGTCAGGGCGCGGCCAACATCGTCTCCGGCTCGCTCGGCGGGCTCCCGGTGGCCGGAGTGGCGGTCCGCAGTTCCGCGAATGTCAAAGCGGGTGCCGTGAGCCGGAACTCCACGATGCTGCACGGCGTTCTCGTAGTGATCGCCGCGCTGCTGATGGTCCCGCTCCTGGAGCTCATCCCGCTCGCCTCGCTCGCCGCCCTGGTGATGGCCGTCGGCATCCAGATGGTGTCCCTGCACCACATCCGCACGGTGACCCGCCACCGCGAAGTCCTGGTCTACGCCGTGACCACCCTCGGCGTCGTGTCCCTCGGCGTCCTGGAGGGCGTGGCACTGGGCATCGCCGTCGCCGTCGGCGTGGCCCTGCACCGGCTCACCCGCACCCGGATCACGCATGAGGAGGAGGAAGGAGTCCATCACGTACACGTACGAGGTCAGCTGACGTTCCTCGCGGTGCCACGGCTCAGCCGGGCCCTGCACCTCGTCCCCCAAGGGGCCGACGCGGTCGTGGCGCTGGACGGCTCCTTCATGGACCACGCGGCGTACGAGACACTGCAGGACTGGCAGAGCACGCACACCGCGCGGGGCGGCACCGTCGAGATCACCGGCCGCCGCGCCGGGGTCCGGATCGCCGAGCCCGCGGCCCTCATCTCCGGACACCCGCCCGACGGGAGCGAGGAGGCCGGCGCGTCCGACGCCGACTGCCGCTGCCGGCCCTGGACGGCCTGGCGCAACCACCAGTGCGAACGCCCACGCCCCCTGCCGGGCGGAACCGACGGCACGGAGGCAGCGGACGGCGCGGAGAGAGCCTATGAAAGTGAACCGGAGCCGGCCGGAACCGGCGGCCACGAACTGCGGCGCGGCATCAGCGCGTTCCAGCGCAACACCGCTCCCCTGGTGCGCGGTGAGCTGGCCCGGCTGGCGCGCGAGGGACAGCGGCCCGGACAGCTGTTCCTGACCTGCGCCGACTCCCGGGTGGTCACCTCGATGATCACGGCCAGTGGTCCGGGAGACCTGTTCGTGGTGCGCAATGTCGGCAACCTCGTGCCGCCGCCC
The DNA here is from genome assembly GCF_042732315.1 of Streptomyces sp. NPDC059787. NCBI lineage: Bacteria > Bacillati > Actinomycetota > Actinomycetes > Kitasatosporales > Streptomycetaceae > Streptomyces > Streptomyces sp. NPDC059787. The sequence continues at coordinate 2,694 of NZ_JBHWHX010000026.1, read as the reverse complement.
GGCGCGGAGAGCGGCGACGACTCGGTGGCGGCCGCCATCGAATACGCCGTGGAGGTGCTGGCGGTCCGGTCGATCACGGTGTGCGGGCACTCGGGGTGCGGTGCGATGCAGGCACTGCTCGACACCGAGCCGGACGGCACCCGCACACCGCTGAGACGCTGGCTGCGGCACGGCCGGCCGAGCCTGCGGCGCATGGGCGACGGCAGCCTGCCCCCGTCACGGCTGGCCGGGCGGACCCCCACCGACGCGGTCGAGCAGCTCTGCCTGACGAACGTGGTGCAGCAGCTGGAACATCTGCGCGCCCATGAATCGGTGGCCCGGGCCATGAAGGACGGGGCCCTGGAGCTGCACGGCATGTACTTCCACGTGGGTGAGGCCCAGGCGTATCTCCTCACCGAGCGGGACGAGGAGAAGGTGTTCGACCGGGTCCGGTCCGCGGACCTGGCGATGTGAGGTGACCCGTCCGGGTGTGAGAGGCGTTACACACCTTGAACCGGCTTACGCCGGGGCCCGTGGGAAGGGGTGTCGCACACCACGCCACTCCACCCGACAGGTCTAAACCAATTTCCCGTCGGCCCTTGTCAGCGCACCCTTGGGTCTGATGAGCTGTGGCCTGGGACACAACGGACACCCTGGGAAAGGCAGATGCCGTGAGCAATGAAAGCCTGGCCAACCTTCTGAAGGAGGAGCGTCGCTTCTCGCCCCCCGCCGACCTGGCCGCGAACGCCAACGTCACCGCGGAGGCGTATGAACAGGCCAAGGCTGACAGGCTCGGCTTCTGGGCCGAGCAGGCCCGCCGGCTGACCTGGGCCACCGAGCCCACCGAGACCCTGGACTGGTCGAACCCGCCGTTCGCCAAGTGGTTCAAGGACGGCGAGCTCAACGTCGCCTACAACTGCGTGGACCGGCACGTGGAGGCCGGGCACGGCGACCGGGTCGCCATCCACTTCGAGGGTGAGCCGGGCGACAGCCGCGCCATCACCTACGCCCAGCTCAAGGACGAGGTCTCCAGGGCTGCCAATGCCCTGCTGGAGCTGGGCGTCCGGAAGGGCGACCGGGTCGCCGTCTACATGCCGATGATCCCGGAGACCGCGGTCGCGATGCTGGCCTGCGCCCGCATCGGCGCCGCGCACTCCGTCGTCTTCGGCGGCTTCTCGGCGGACGCGCTCGCCACCCGTATCCAGGACGCCGACGCGCGCGTCGTCATCACGGCCGACGGCGGCTACCGGCGCGGCAAGCCCTCCGCGCTCAAGCCGGCCGTGGACGAGGCGGTCGCCAAGGCCGGCACCGTCGAGCACGTCCTCGTCGTCCGCCGCACCGGCCAGGACGTCGCCTTCACCGAGGGCCGCGACGTGTGGTGGCACGACCTGGTGGAGCGGCAGAGCACCGAGCACACCCCTCAGGCGTTCGGGGCCGAGCACCCGCTGTTCATCCTCTACACCTCGGGGACGACGGGTAAGCCGAAGGGCATCCTGCACACCTCCGGCGGCTACCTGACCCAGACGGCGTACACGCACTGGTCGGTCTTCGACCTCAAGCCGGAGACCGACGTGTACTGGTGCACGGCCGACGTCGGCTGGGTCACCGGGCACTCCTACATCGTCTACGGCCCGCTCGCCAACGGCGCCACCCAGGTGATGTACGAGGGCACGCCGGACACCCCGCACCAGGGCCGCTTCTGGGAGATCGTGCAGAAGTACGGCGTGACGATCCTCTACACGGCGCCCACCGCGATCCGCACGTTCATGAAGTGGGGCGACGACATCCCCGCCAAGTTCGACCTCAGCAGCCTGCGGGTGCTGGGCTCGGTGGGCGAGCCGATCAATCCCGAGGCGTGGATCTGGTACCGCAAGAACATCGGCGCGGACCGCACCCCGGTGGTGGACACCTGGTGGCAGACCGAGACCGGCGGCATCATGATCTCGCCGCTGCCGGGCGTGACCGACGCCAAGCCGGGCTCCGCCCAGACCCCGCTGCCCGGCATCGCCGCGACCGTCGTCGACGACGAGGCGAACGAGGTGCCGAACGGCGGCGGTGGCTACCTGGTCCTCACCGAGCCGTGGCCGTCGATGCTGCGCACCATCTGGGGCGACGACCAGCGGTTCATCGACACGTACTGGTCGCGCTTCGAGGGCAAGTACTTCGCCGGTGACGGCGCCAAGAAGGACGACGACGGCGACATCTGGCTGCTCGGCCGGGTCGACGACGTCATGCTGGTGTCCGGGCACAACATCTCCACCACGGAGGTCGAGTCCGCGCTCGTCTCGCACCCGTCGGTCGCCGAGGCGGCCGTGGTCGGCGCGGCGGACGAGACGACCGGCCAGGCGATCGTCGCCTTCGTGATCCTGCGCGGCACGGCGGCGGAGAGCGAGGACCTCGTCGGCGAGCTGCGGGGTCACGTGGGCGCCACGCTCGGCCCGATCGCCAAGCCCCAGCGGATCCTGCCGGTGGCCGAGCTGCCGAAGACCCGCTCCGGCAAGATCATGCGCCGCCTGCTGCGGGACGTCGCGGAGAACCGCCAGCTCGGCGACGTCACGACGCTGACGGACAGCGCGGTCATGGACCTCATCCAGGCCAAGCTCCCGGCGGCACCCGGCGAGGACTGAGCGGGCAAGGACGGCGGCGCCCGGCGCACCCCTGCGCCCGGCGCCCCCCCCGGGGCCTGGTGGGACCCCCGAGCGGTGGGGTATAAAC
>NZ_JBHWHX010000025.1:0-110684 GCF_042732315.1 Streptomyces sp. NPDC059787 | reverse complement strand
CCGCCCCTTCCCGTCCCGACCCGGGGGCGCTGCCCCCGGACCCCCGCTCCTCAAACGCCGGAGGGGCTGGAATCAGCCCGTCCGGCGTTTGAGGACGAGGCCCGTTCAGGGCCGATGGGGGTCTGGGGGCGCAGCCCCCAGGGACGGGAAGGGGCGGCGGGGGCGAGTCAACGCTCTGCGCGGCGGGTCTCCCGTACGCGGCGCAGACGGTTGACCGTCACCGGATCGTGGGCGAGGGCCCGGGGATCGTCCAGGAGCGCGTTCAGAAGCTGGTAGTAGCGGACGGGCACCAGCCCCAGCTCCTCGCGGATGGCGCGTTCCTTGACGCCGGGGGCTGAGAAACCCCGGCGCTCCAGCGCGAGGATGTCCTGCTCGCGCCGGGCGAGCCCTCCGGCTCCCTGCTCCTCGTCCCCCGTGCCCATGCCCCGCAGACTACTCCGCGCTCTCCGCACGCGTCGCCGTCGCCTGGAGTCCGCCGAGGACGCCGGCGGGGCTGCCGCCCGGGGCGACCGCCTTGCCGATCTGCTTCTTGACCGCCGCGTTGACCGTCGCCCAGGAGGTGTTGCCGACCGGGTAGAGCTCCGAGGTCACCAGCTGGTCGAGGAAGGGCTTGAGGTCCTTGTCCTGGTCGGACGCGGCCATCGTCCGGGACGCGGAGGTGGTGACCGGCAGCAGGTTGTACTCGCGGGAGAAGTCGAGCACGTTCTCCTCGCTGTAGACGAAGTCGAGGAATTCGCCGACCTGGTCGCGGTGGCCGTTCTTCTTGAAGGCCATCATCCAGTCGGCGACACCGAGCGTGGCCGGGCTCTCGCCGTCGACGCCCGGCGTCGGCACCATGCCGAACTCCACGCCCTTCGCCTTCGCCGTCTCCATCAGCGAGGGGTGCCCGTTGAGCATGCCGACGTCCCCGGCGGCGAACGCCGCGAACGCCTCGGCCCGGTCGAGCTTGCCGGGCGCGACGGGACCGGTCAGGCCCTTGCCGACCAGCTCGTCCTTCAGCCAGGAGAACGTCTCGACGTTCTGCGCGGAGTCGATGCTGTACGTGCCCATGAGGTCGGTGTAGCCGCCGTCGCCGCTGAGCAGCCACTGCATGGTCTCGGCCTGTGCCTCCTCCGGGCCGAGCGGCAGCGCGTACGGGTACTTCACGCCCTCCGCGTCGAGCGCCTCGGCGGCCTCGGCGAGCTCGTCCCAGGTCTGCGGCGGGGTGATGCCGGCCTCGGCGAACAGCTTCTTGTTGTAGAACAGCACGCGCGTGGAGGAGGCGAACGGCAGACCGTACTGCACGCTGTTGACCTCGCCCGCGGTGGTCAGCTGGGCGAGGAAGTCCGCCTGGACGGGGATGGAGAGCAGGTCGCCGGCCTTGTAGAGCTCGCCCTCGGCCGCGTAGTCGGCGTACGCGCCGATCTGCGCCATGTCCGGCGGGGTGCCCGCGTCGACCATCTCCTTGACCTTGCGGTCGACGTCGTTCCAGGAGTAGACGTCCACGTCGATCTTCACATCGGGGTGCTTGGACTCGTACCGCTCGACCAGGTCGGCCCAGTACTTCTCGGAGCTGTTGGCCGCGCTGTCGCCGTAGTCGGCGGCGACCAGTTTCAAGGTCACGTCGGAGGACCCGCCGCCGAGTCCGCATCCGCCGAGGACTCCCGTCAGCCCCAGTGCGGACACCACCGCGATCGTCCTTGTCCTGACCCGCCGCTGCACTTGCCTTGCCCCTGCTCCGGCGCGTCCGCGCCATCCGAAACGTTTTCGATAATCGGAATAAGGTCTACACCACGTGAGTGGACTAGACCTCTTGCGGGTCCGGGGGCCACACTGTTCCACGTGAAACACGTCATCGCCCTCGATGTGGGCGGCACCGGGATGAAGGCCGCCCTGGTCGGGGCGGACGGCGCGCTGCTGCACCAGGCCCGCCGGGCCACCGGCCGCGAACGCGGCCCGGACGCGGTCGTCGCGGACATCCTCGACTTCGCGGCCGAACTGCGCGCCCACGGCGTACGGCAGTACGGCGAGGCCGCGTCCGCCGCCGGCGTCGCCGTCCCCGGCATCGTCGACGAGGCTCAGGGCGTCGCCGTCTACGCGGCCAACCTCGGCTGGCGCGACGTCCCGCTGCGCGCGCTGCTCACCGAACGCCTCGGCGGCGTCCCCGTCGCCCTCGGCCACGACGTGCGCGCCGGCGGTCTCGCCGAGGGCCGTATCGGAGCCGGCCGGGGCGCCGACCGCTTCCTGTTCGTGCCGCTGGGCACCGGTATCGCGGGCGCCATCGGCATCGACGGCCGGGTCGAGTCGGGCGCGCACGGCTTCGCGGGCGAGATCGGCCACATCGTCGTACGGCCCGGAGGTGCCCCCTGTCCGTGCGGGCAGCGCGGCTGTCTGGAGCGGTTCGCGTCCGCCGCCGCGGTGAGCGAGGCGTGGGCGGCGGCCTGCGGGGATCCGGGCGCGGACGCGGCGGACTGCGCGAAGGCCGTCGAGTCCGGGGACGTACGGGCCCGTCAGGTGTGGCAGGACGCGGTGGACGCGCTCGCCGACGGGCTGGTCACCGCGCTCACCCTGCTGGACCCCCGGGCGCTGATCATCGGTGGCGGGCTCGCCGAGGCGGGGGAAACCTTGTTCACACCGCTGCGGGAGGCCGTCCGGCGGCGGGTCACCTTCCAGAAGCTGCCGTCCCTGGTCCCCGCGGCCCTCGGGGACACCGCCGGATGCCTGGGCGCGGGGCTGCTCGCCTGGGATCTGATCGACACCACTGACCCCTCGTACCCCTCGGAGGTAACCACCTGATGGCCCCCACCAAGGTTCTCGCCGGTGCCCGGGTGGTCCTGCCCACCGGGACCGTGGACGACGGCCGCGTGACCGTCGAGGGCACGCGCATCGCGGACACCGCGCCCGCCGGTGCCGAGACGGTCGACCTGAGCGGCCACTGGGTGGTCCCCGGCTTCGTCGACCTCCACAACCACGGCGGCGGCGGGGCGTCCTTCGCCGGCGGCACCGCCGAGGACGTCCTCAAGGGCGTGCACACCCACCGCACGCACGGCACCACCACCGTGGTCGCCTCCGCCGTCACCGGTGACCTGGACTTCCTCGCCCGGCACGCCGGGATGCTCGCCGAGCTGGCCCAGCAGGGCGACATCGCCGGCATCCACTTCGAGGGGCCGTTCATCTCCCCGTGCCGCAAGGGCGCGCACGACGAGGAGCTGCTGCGCGACCCCGACCCGGCCGAGGTGCGCAAGCTGCTCGACGCGGCGCACGGGCACGCGAGGATGATGACGCTGGCCACCGAGCTGCCGGGCGGCCTGGACTCCGTACGGCTGCTCGCCGAACACGGGGTGATCGCGGCGGTCGGGCACACGGACGCCACGTACGAGCAGACGCTCCAGGCCATCGACGCGGGCGCCAGTGTCGCCACCCACCTGTTCAACGCGATGCCGCCGCTCGGCCACCGCTCCCCCGGCCCGATCACCGCCCTGCTGGAGGACGAGCGGGTCACCGTCGAGCTGATCAACGACGGCACCCATCTGCATCCGGCCGCGCTCCGGCTCGCCTTCCACCACGCGGGCGCCGCGCGGGTCGCCTTCATCACCGACGCGATGGACGCGGCCGGCTTCGGCGACGGCCGCTACATGCTGGGCCCCCTGGAGGTCGAGGTCGCGGACGGGGTGGCCCGGCTGGTGGAGGGCGGCTCGATCGCCGGCTCCACGCTCACCCTGGACCGCGCCTTCAAGCGGGCGGTGACGCTGGACGGTCTGCCCGTCGAGGACGTCGTACGGGCGATCTCCGCCAACCCGGCCCGTCTGCTCGGCCTGGACGACCGGATCGGCTCCCTGGAGCCCGGGAAGGACGCCGACCTGGTGGTTCTGGACGCCGGCTTCGACCTGGTGGGCGTCATGCGCCGAGGGGAATGGGTGGTCGATCCCGAACTGGGCTGATCCGTCCCTCCGTCGACGGACGGTGGCCGGTCCGGGGGGGTGGGCCGACCGCCGTCCGTTTGGCATGATCGTGACCACGGGTTCCACGGCAAGCGCAGGCACCAAGGGGGAGGTCGGCCCGGTGATCCTCACGGTCACGCTGAACACCGCTCTCGACATCACCTATCGCGTACCGTCCCTGCGGCCGGGGGCCTCCCACCGGGTCGCCGAGGTGACGGAACGCCCCGGCGGCAAGGGCGTCAACGTGGCGCGGGTGCTCGCGGCCCTCGGCCACGAGGTGACGGTCACCGGCTTCTCGGGCGGCGCGACGGGCCGGATCCTGCGGGACCGGCTCGCCGAGGTCCCGCGCCTGACGGACGCGCTGGTCCCGGTCTCCGGTACGACCCGGCGCACCGTCGCGGTCGTCGACGGGCGCTCCGGCACCACCACCCAGCTCAACGAGCCCGGCCCGGTGATCGGCCACGCCGAGTGGTCCGCGTTCCAGGAGGTGTACGAGGATCTGCTGGCCGCCGCCTCGGCGGTGGCCCTGTGCGGCAGCCTGCCCCCGGGCGTCCCGGTGGGCGCGTACGCGGGCCTGATCCGCACGGCCCGCGCGGCCGGGGTCCCGACCCTCCTGGACACCAGCGGCGCGGCGCTGCGCCGCGGGGTCGCGGGGCGGCCCGACATCCTCAAGCCGAACGCCGAGGAACTGGCCGGACTCACCGGCTCCCACGAGCCGCTGCGCGCCACCCAGGAGGCCCGCCGGCGCGGCGCGGGCGCGGTGGTCGCCTCCCTGGGTCCGGAGGGCCTGCTCGCGGTGACCGGCGAGGGCCGCTGGCGCGCGGCCCCTCCGCGACGGCTGCGCGGCAACCCGACCGGCGCCGGCGACTCGGCCGTCGCGGGCCTGCTCTCCGCCCTGGTCGAACACCGTCCCTGGCCGGACCGGCTGGCCCGCGCGGTCGCCCTGTCGACGGCGACGGTCCTGTCCCCGACGGCCGGCGACTTCGACCGGGCGGCCTACGAGGAGCTGCTGGGCGGGGTCACGGTGACCGGGGAAGCGACCGCGGCGTAGGGCAGGTCACTTCTCGACCTGGCCCTCCTTCAGCCACAGCTGGTCCAGCAGGACGTTGCACTTGTCGCCGTCGGCGCAGGAGACCGAGATGGTGTTGGAGCCCTTGTTGAGGGTCGGCCAGGCGTAGGTCTGGGTCCAGCCCTTGGAGAAGTCGCCGTCCTTGGCACGGGCGAAGTTGTCCATGTTGAGCTTGGAGCCGAACTCCTTGCCGTTGACGGTGAGCGTCATCGACTGGGGCTCGTCGGTGGTGCTGTAGCGCACGAAGACGGTGTAGGCACCGTCCTCCGGGATGTCGTTGACGGTCCAGGTGACCGAGTTCCCCGGCTGGTTGAGGTTGGCGACGTAGGTGCCGCCGTCGGACTGCGCTCCCTCGACGTCCGACGCGAGGGCGGCCGTACCGCCCAGCCGCATCACCTTTGCGTCGGCGGTGGGCAGCTCCGCCGTCTCTTCCTCGCCCGCGCCCTTGCTCGCCGACGGTGTCGGCTCGCCGCTCTCCTGGGACTGGGTCGGCGTGGAGTCCGCCTGGTTGCCGCCGCTGTCCTCGTCGTCGCCGCCGATCATGGCCACGCTGATGCCGATCACGACCGCGGCGACCACCGCGATCGCGCCGATGAGCAGGCCCTTGGTGTTCGGGCCGCGGCCCCGGCCGCCCCCGCCGCCGTGCGACGCCTGGTGCGACTGGACGGTGGTGGCGCCGCCGGGCAGCGTCTCCGGGGCGGCGTAGTGGGCGTTCGCCTGGCCGTACGCGCCCTGCTGCTGCGGAGCGGGCTGTGCCTGCTGGCCGTACTGGCGGGTCCCGACCGGCCGCACCCGGTTGACCGAGTTCGGGTAGCCGTAGCCCCCGGACGGCGGCTGGGCCCCGTTGGCCTGCCCGTCGGCGTAGAGGTAGCCGAACGGGTCGTCGTCCTCCGGCGTGCTCGCGCCGTTGTTGCCGGCCGTCATCCCTTGGTGCTCCTAGCTGCGGATCGGGTGCGGTACGAAGGGTGGAGAGAACGAGCGTACCCGCTTCCCATGGCCCGAACGGGTGACCCGCACCGCATCAACCCACTGACCTGCGCTTCATCCCGCACGTCTGTGCTGTTTGGGACGAGATCGTTTCTCGACGTACATCCGTTCGTCGGCTGACTTCAGCACTTCGTCCGCCGTCATCCCGCACTGCGCCCACCCGATGCCGAAGCTGGCGCCGACCCGCACGGCCCGTCCCTCGGCCCGGATGGGCTGGATGATCTCGTTGCGCAGCCGTACGGCGAGGTCCTGGGCGTCGGCCCGGCCGAGCCCGTCGGCGAGGATCACGAACTCGTCGCCGCCGAGCCGGGCGACGGTGTCGCCGTCGCGCACGCCGTTGCCGAGCCGGCGGGCGACCTCGATGAGCACCGCGTCGCCCGCGTTGTGCCCGAACCGGTCGTTGATCGACTTGAAGCCGTCGAGGTCGCAGAAGAGCACCGCGAGCCCCTTGGCGCCGTCGTCGAACTCGGCGGCGGGCGCGACGGTGTGCACGTGGTGGTCGTAGCCGTCGTAGCCCCCGTGTCCCTCCGTGCCCGGCGGGAAGTCGAAGTCGTGCCCCCGGTCGAAGACGGCGGGCGGGCCGTAGGCGGCGTCGAAGGAGTCCGCGGAGTCGAAGGACTCGAAGGGTTCCATGGAGTCGACGGAGGCGGGCAGTACGCCCTGCGGCTGCTGCCGGCACAGCCGGGCGGACAGCCGCGCCCGCAGCTCGGCGGAGTTCGGCAGTCCGGTGAGCGAGTCGTGGGAGGCGCGGTGGGCGAGCTGGAGCTCGCGGCGCTTGCGCTCCTCTATGTCCTCGACGTGGGTGAGCAGGAAGCGGGGGCCGTCGGCGGCGTCGGCGACGACGCTGTTGCGCAGGGACACCCAGACGTACGTGCCGTCGCGGCGGCACAGGCGCAGCTCGGCCCGGCCGCCCTCGGCGGAGGTGCGCAGCAGGGTGCCTATGTCCTCGGGGTGGACCAGGTCGGAGAAGGAGTAGCGGCGCATCGCGGAGGCGGGGCGGCCGAGCAGGCGGCACAGGGCGTCGTTGGTGCGCAGGATGCGGCCGTGCTGGTCGCCGCCCATCTCGGCGATGGCCATGCCGGAGGGGGCGTACTCGAAGGCCTGCCGGAAGCTTTCCTCGCTGGCCCGCAGCGCCTGCTGGTCGCGCTCCAGGCGGACCAGGGCGCGCTGCATGTTGGCACGTAGACGCGCGTTGCTGATCGCGATGGCGGCCTGGAAGGCGTACATCTGGAGGGCTTCGCGGCCCCAGGCGCCGGGCCGGCGGCCGTTGCGCGGGCGGTCCACGGAGAGGACGCCGACCAGTTCCCCGGAGGTGCCGCCGCCCTGCGGGCCGGGGGCGTACATCGGGGCGAAGAGCCGGTCGGAGGGGTGCCACTCGTCCTCGAAGCGGGGCGCGGGCCCGTCGGTGTACCACTGCGGGACGTCGTCGTCGTCGAGGACCCAGCCCTCGGTGTGCGGTATGAAGACCAGGTCGCCCCAGCGTTCGCCCATGTGGAGGCGGCGGTCCCAGGAGTCGCGGGAGCCGGTCCGGCCGGTGATGAGGGCCTCGGCGGCGGAGTTCCCGGCGAGCGCGGCGACCACGAGATCACCGTCGGGGCGTACGAGGTTGACGCACGCCAGCTCGTAGCCGAGGGCGCCCACGACGCCGTCGGCGACCGTCTGCAGCGTGTCCGCCAGGCTGCGGGCCGTGTTCATGTCGGCCATGGCTTGGTGGAGTTGCCGCAGTGACGCAAGACGGACGTAGGGTTCCGACTCGGTCTCCATCCTCGCCCTCCCCCCGAGACCTCGCAGCGAATCAAGGGTTGTCTTCGGCGTATCGTCCCAGCAGCTTCCCCGCCACTGAATCACAGCGCGCTGCTCACTCGGTACACAGGGTCAACAATTCTTGCCCCTTGTGACTCAAGTCACAGGTAAACGTGAACAATTGCCTGGGCTTTCCGCGGTTTCCCCTTGTTTTCGACGAACGCAGTTTTTGTGGTGCTTGTGCAGGGACTGTGCCCGACTCGGGCGTTGGTCCTAGGTCCCGGCTCGGACCGGGGTCCGATGCGGTGCCCGTGGAGCGGAGATTAGCGTTTCCGGCGTGCCGAACACTTCCGCCCCGTCCACGATCACCGCCGCGCCCGCCACCCGGCATGCTGAGGGGGTGAGCAACGACGAGTTCCGAGCCGCCCTGTCCCGGCTGGCCGCCGGCGTGGTCCTGGTGACCGCGCAGGAGCCGCCCCTGGACCCCGACGACCCTTCGGCGCCGGCCGGCGAGGACGTCGGCATGACGGCCACCGCGTTCCTGTCGGTCTCCCTGGACCCGCCGCTGGTGCTGGTCAGCCTGCGCAACGGCTCCCGCATGGACGAACTCCTCGACGAGCAGCCCCTGTGGGCGGTGTCCGTGCTCTCCGAGAGCCAGCGGCACGTCGCGGGCCGCTTCGCGATGAAGGGCCGGGTCAGCGACCGCCTGCTCTTCGCGGACATCCCGTACCTGCGCGGCGAGCACAGCGGGGCGCCGCTGGTGGGCGGCGCGCTGGCGACCCTGGAGTGCCGCACCGAGCAGCGGGTCCCGGCCGGGGACCACACCCTGGTGATCGGCCGCGTCCTGACCGCCCGGGTGCCGAGCGCGGAGGGCGGTCCACTGGCGTATTTCCGGGGCCGTTACCGGCAGTTGGGCTGAACGCATTGCCGCCGTGGTCGAAATCCCTTTTACCGGGCGGGATTTACCTGCTTAGGGTGCCCGGGTGACGACCACCACCGCACTCCGCCTCGAAGAGATCACCCCGAAGAACCTCAAGGCCGCCCTCGGTATACGGGTCCGTCCCGACCAGGAATTCGCGGTCGACCCGGTGGCGAACTCCCTAGCCGAGGCCTACGTGCATCCCGGCAGGGCCTGGCCCCGCCTGATCATGGACGGCGACCGCGCGGTCGGCTTCCTGATGGCCTTCCTCGACATCGACTGGCACGAGGACGGCGGCAGCGTCATCCGCTCCGGCCTGTGGCGCCTGAACATCGCCGCGGAGGAACAGGGCAAGGGCTACGGCCGCTTCGCCGTGGAATCGGTGGCCGAGGAACTCCGCCGCCGGGGCACCAAGGAGCTCTACGTCACCTGGCACCCCGGTGACAACGGCCCCGAGAACTTCTACCTGGGCCTGGGCTTCCACAAGACCGGCGAACTCGCCGAGGAAGAGACGGTGGGCGTGCTGGAGCTGGAGCTGGACCGAGACACCGAGATCCTGTCAGGGGGCGAGGTCTCGCGCCCCGAAAGGGACACGGGGCTGTGACCGACGTGCGGCTACCGCCGCATGGGCGCGCCCCGAGAGGGACATGGGGCTGTATCCGACATGCGGCTAACGCCGCACGGGCGCGCCCCGAAAGGGGCACGGGGAACTGTGCGACCAGCCACGACGGACCCGCAGGGACACTCACACGGCATCCCCGCACCTCTTGCTCCAACACCTCCGCAGGAGCCACCGAGGGCCGGGGCCCCACCCGGAGTCAGTGGGGAACCGGGGTCACCCCCAGTCCCGCGCGGAGCGCCCCCTCTTCGTCTCGGACCGCTGCTTCTTCTCCCGCAACCGCCGCTCATTGATCCCCCGCGGAATACGCGTAGGCCTACGCGGCTTCGGCGGCGGCGCACTCGCCTCCGCGAGCAGCGCCGCCAGCCGCACCGCCGCCGTCTCCCGGTTGCGCCACTGCGAACGGTGCTCCGAAGCGCGAACAGTGATCACACCACCGGTCAGCCGCCCGGCCAGCCGCTCCAGCGCCCGCTGCTTCCACACCTCGGGCAGCGCCTCGGTACGGGCGAGGTCGAAACGCAGCTCCACCTGGGAGTCGCTGGTGTTCACATGCTGCCCACCGGGCCCGGACGACCGCGAGAAACGCCACATGAGCTCGGCCTCGGGCAGGGAGACGGAGCCGCGGATGAGATAGGGACCGGACATGCCCTACAGGTTCCCGCGCCTGACCGGGCCACGTCACCCGAATATCCCGGATCGCGGGACACGGGTAAAGAAAGTAAAGAGACCTGGAACCTCTCGCACCCCTCTCCGCGTTCAATGGGGTAGCTGTAGCTTCTAGCCGTACGTAAACGAGGGAAGGGACTCCCAACAATGGCTGTAAGCCTGTCCAAGGGTGGCAACGTCTCGCTCACCAAGGAGGCTCCGGGCCTGACCGCCGTCACCGTGGGCCTCGGCTGGGACGTCCGCACCACCACCGGCACGGACTTCGACCTCGACGCCTCGGCGATCGCGGTCAACACGCAGGGCAAGGTCTACTCCGACGCCCACTTCGTGTTCTTCAACAACAAGCAGACCCCGGACAACACCATCGTCCACACCGGTGACAACCGCACCGGTGAGGGCGCCGGCGACGACGAGGCGATCAACGTCAACCTCGCCGCCCTCCCGGCCGACATCGACAAGATCGTCTTCCCGGTGTCGATCTACGACGCCGAGAACCGCAGCCAGAACTTCGGCCAGGTGCGCAACGCCTACATCCGCATCATCAACCAGGCCGGCGGCTCCGAGATCGCCCGCTACGACCTGTCGGAGGACGCCGCCACCGAGACCGCCATGGTCTTCGGCGAGCTGTACCGCAACGGCGCGGAGTGGAAGTTCCGCGCGGTCGGCCAGGGCTACGCCTCGGGCCTCGTGGGCATCGCCCAGGACTTCGGCGTGAACGTCTGACGGACGCCCCGCCCATGACGGAGTCCCCGGCCAGGCAGTGACCGCCCGGCCGGGGACTCCGGCACACCGTCAGGGCCGCTCCGGCCGCCCCTCCCCGTACAGCCAGTCCTCCCAGATCCCGGTGAAGTCCTCGCCCGGCGCCGACTTCTCCACGTACGCCGTGAAATCACCGGTGTCCGCGTTGCCGTGGCGGTGCTCCCGCGCCCAGCCCCGCAGCAGGGCGGAAAAGCGATCGTCGCCGACCGTCTGCCGGATCTTGTGCAGGACCATCGCGCCACGCCAGTAGACAGGGGTGGCGGAGACACTCGCCGCGTCCGGCGGCTCGGCGGGCGGGAAGGACCAGAGCGCCTCGTCGGTCCCCGCGTCCGGGAAGTACGAACCGGCGTACAGCGAGTCGAAGGTCCGCTGCGCGCTGTCGCCGCCGTGCTCCTCCTGCCACAGCCACTGCGCGTACGTCGCGAAACCCTCGTTGAGCCACATGTCCCGCCAGGTGCGCGGGGACACGGAATCGCCGTACCACTGGTGGGCGATCTCATGGACCAGCAGCACGATGTCGGGGGCGCCGGGGAAGACGGGCCGGTTCTGGGTCTCCAGGGCGTACCCGGCGTCCTCGGGACGCTCGACGACCGCACCCGCGGAGGAGAAGGGATACGGCCCGAAAGTCCGCTCCGCCCACTCCAGCACCTCGGGAATCCGCGCCAGGACCGCACGGCTCGCCTCCGCCTGCTCCGGATCGACGGCCGTGTACACGGGCAGCCCGCCGGCGGTCACCGTGCGGCGGACGTCGTACCTGCCGACGGCCAGCGTCGCGAGATAGCTCGCCATCGGCTCACCCGTGCGCCAGCGGTACGTCGTACGGCTCCCCTTCCGCTCCTCACCGGCCGGCTCCCCGTTGGACACCACCCGCAACCCCTTCGGCACCGTCACCGCGACGGCATACGTCGCCTTGTCGGAGGGATGGTGATTTCCCGGGAACCACGCCATCGACCCCACCGGCTCCCCCAACGCCAGCGCCCCGTCGGCGGTACGCAGCCAGCCCTCCTCGGAACCGTCCGGGTCGGTGACGGTCACCGGGGCGCCGCTGTAACGGACGGTCACCCGGAAGGTACCGTCCACCGCCTCGCGCGGACGGACGGTCAGCTCCTGCCCCGCCCGGCTCCAGCGGGCGGCCACACCGTCGACGGAGACCTCCTCGACGTCGAGTCCCTCGAGGTCGAGGTTCAGCACGGAGAGGTCCTCCGTCGCACGGGCGGTGATCGTCGCGGTGCCGGTGAGACGGTGCGCACGGGGATCGTAGGCGAGGTCGAGGGCGTAATGGCCGACGTCGTAGCCACCGTTACCGGCCTTCGGGAAATACGGATCACCCACACCGGAGCCACCGGCGGAAGCCCCGGAACCACCCCCGCAAGCAACCACGGACACCATGAACAGGACGGCGACGGCACTGCGGGAACCAGGGCGGTGGAGGCGCACCCCAGGATCCTATGAGGGCCGGCGCACCACGACGTGACACCATCACCCCCGTGCTCGACATCGGCTACGCCCTCTCCAACCGCTTCCCCGACCCCCCGCAGACCGACTACCGCCGCGCGGACGTCCACGCCCTGCGCCACGACCTGTTCTGCGGGGACGTCTACCTCGCCGACACCAAGTCGGACCGCGAGCTGTCCACAGCCTGGGGATGGGTACCGGTGCTCGACTTCGCATGGGCACTGTGCGACATCGTCGAGCGCGTCGACCGGGACCCGGCCGGCTCCCGCGCCTCCCGCCCCCAGTACGCGGAACTGGACTTCACCGAGTCCACCGACCGCCTGCTCTTCGAACGCCGCTTCGGCTGGGTGGACATCGAGGCGGAATGGCTGCCCGCCTCCGAACCCCCGCTGACCTTCTCCCACACCGAACTCCGCCGCGAAGCCCGCGACTTCCTCCACGACCTCCTCGCCGACCTGACCGACCTCCACGAGGACCTCGGCGAGAACCCGGCCGTCTGGACCCTCCAGGCCCGCTACCCCCGCGTGAGGTAACCCCCTCTCACCCCTCCACCCTGATCCCCAGCTCCCCCGCCAGCACCGGCGCCAGATCCAGCAACTGGCCCGTGCTGATCACCGCCCCCGACAGCCGGTCCACCCCCCTCGCGATCTCCAGCGACGCGGCACCCCGCAGGTCCACGTCCTTCAGCGTGGCCCCCGAAAGGTCCACGTCCTTCAGCGCGCAGTCCACGAACTCCACGCGCTCCAGCCGCGCCCCGCCGAAGTCCGGCTCGACCAGGACACAGCCCTCGAAGACGACGTCCTTGAGCCGGGCCGAGCGCAGATTCAGGAAGTCGATCTTCCCGCCCCGGATCAGCACCCGCTCCAGCACCGCCCCGTGCAACTGCGTCCCCCCGAGCCGCGCGTCGGTCAGCTCCACATCGCGCAGCGTCGCCTCGGCCATGTCGGTGCCCACACCCCGGACACCGGCCAGCACCGAATCCAGCAGCCGCGCCCGGGACAACCGCGTCCCGTCCAGCGCGCACCCCGTCAGCACGCAGTCCATGAAGCGCGCCCCACCGCCGTCCTGCCCGGCGAAGTCCGCCTCCCGGAACTCCAGCCCGTCGTAATCCCCGTCCGGCTCCAGCCCACCCCCCTCGTGACGCTCCAGCGCGGGCAACCGCAGCTCAGGGCGCCTCGCCCCCTTCACACCCGTACCGCCCACCGCTCTCCTCGCCATGACCCCATGCTGCACCCCACCACTGACAACCCTCCCGACCTGCGAAAACCCCGCGCATGTCACATTCCCCCGCCCCAGCTCCGTCGTACACGCAAAGCCGGAAGGCGACCCCGACCGAGGGAGACCCCCAGCCATGCACCGCATCACCGTCATCGGCGGCGGATTCGCCGGACTCACCGCGGCCATCACCGCCGCCGAGGCCGGCGCCAAGGCCACCGTCCACGAAGCCCACCACACCCTGGGCGGCCGGGCCCGCACCACCGAAGGCCCCTACCGGACCAACGACGGACCCCACGCCCTCTACAACGGCGGCCCCCACTGGACCTGGCTCCACCAGCGCGGCCTCATCGGCCCCCTCGCCCCGCTCCCACCCCTGGAAGCCGCCCGGCTCCGCCTCCGCCACCGGGGCACCCTGCGCCGCACACCACCCTTCGCCCTACTGAAACTCCTGCGCCGCAGCGTCGCCCAGGCGCCCGTCGACACCGACTTCCTCACCTGGGCCACCGGAATCGCCGGCGAAGAGGGCGCACGGGCCGCCGCCCACTACACCGCGGTCGCACTGTTCCACCACGACCCCGGCTCCCTGTCCGCCGCATTCGTACAGGAACGCCTGCGCCGCGCCACCAGACTCCCCCCGGAAGCCCACTACCCGCGCGGCGGCTGGGGCGGCCTCATCGACCGGATGGCCGCCCGCGCATGGAACCTCGGCGTACGCATGGAGACGCTGTCCCGCGTCGACACCCTGCCCACCGACACCCCCGTCGTCGTCGCCACCTCACTCGACTCCGCCCGCCGCCTCCTCGACGACCCCACACTCATCTGGCCGAGCGGCCGCACCGTCCTGGTCGACCTCGCCGTACGCACCCGGCGCGGCGACGCGTTCGCCGTGTCCGACCTCGACGCACCCGGCTGGCTGGAGCGCTTCACCGCCCAGGACCGCACCCTCGCCCCCACCGGCGAACAGCTCGTCCAGGGCCAGATCCCCATCAGCCCCCGCGAGTCCAAGGCGGACGGCACCGCCCGCGCGGAGGAACTGCTGGACCTCGCCCTCCCCGGCTGGAGGAAACGGACCACCTGGCGGCGGGACGCCGTGGCGAACGGCCGCACCGGCGCCGTCGACCCGCCCGGCACCACCTGGCGCGACCGCCCCGCCGTCGACCGCGGCGACGGCGTCTACCTCGCCGGCGACCAGGTCGCCGCGCCCGGCGTGCTCTCCGAAGTCTCCTTCAGCAGCGCCCTGACAGCCGTCTCCCTCGCCCTCGGCCGGAACACCCTTGACCTCAAGCGTGCTTGAGGTCGCACCGTGGGAGCCGTAACGGCGCACAATCCGACCCCCGGGGGAATCCCACATGCACGCCATCCGTCTGCACGCCTTCGGACCGGCCGAGAACCTCACCTACGAGGAGACCGAGGACCCCCGGCCAGGCCCCGGACAGGTCCGTATCGCCGTCCGCGCGGCCAGCGTCCACCTCGCCCCCGACGGCCGGCACATCGTGTTCGGCTGGTCCTCCCAGGGCATCAACAGCGACAGCCCCTACTTCGTCGAGGGCGTCTCCCTCAACGTCCTCGGCCCCGAGATGATGCGCAGGGCCGGCGGCCCCGACCCCGTCCGCACCCTCGAACTACGCGCCCTCGCCCAGGCCGCCGAGGGCGGACTCACCCCCGCCGTGCACCGCTTCCCCCTCGCCGGGGCCGCCGCCGCCCACCGGGCACTGGAGAACAGGGCCACGACCGGAAAGGTGGTTCTGGAGCCGTGACCGACACCACTACCGTGCAGGAAGTGATCGACATCCCCGCGGAACTCGCCGCCACCCAGGAGAAATACAACAAGGAGGCGGGCCGCGCCTTCATCGCCGCCCTCCCGGACCTCACCGCCGCCTTCCTGAGCCGCTGGAACCTGCACGTCACCGGAACACCCATGCACGGCGTGAGCGCCCTCGTCCTCCCCGTCACCCGCACGGACGGCACACACGCGGTACTGAAGCTCCAGATCCGCGACCACGAGACCGAAGGCGAACCGGTCGCCCTGCGCCTGTGGAACGGCGACGGCGCGGTCCGCCTGCTCGACCACGACGAACCCACCGGCACCATGCTCCTGGAACGTCTCGACGCCACCCGGATGCTCTCGCACCAGGACGACGTCCACGAGGCCGTCCTGGTGATCGCCCGCCTCCTCGCCCACCTCCACACCACCCCGGCCCCCGAGGGCATGCGCCACCTCCGCGACATCGCACCGGCCATGCTGGAACGGACCCCCGCCGCCCTGGACCGCATCCCCGACCCTGCCGCCCGCCGCCTCGTCGCGGACTGCGCCGCCGCCGTACGCGAGGTCGCCGACGAACCCGGCGACCGACTCCTCCACTGGGACCTGCACGACGAGAACGTCCTCGCCTCCGACCGCGCCCCCTGGCTCGCCATCGACCCCAAACCCCTGGCCGGCGACCCCGGCTTCGACCTCTGGCCCGCCCTCGCCAACCGCTTCGACCCCGACGACGTCGTCCGGCGCTTCGACGCCATGACCGACGTCCTCGGCCTGGACCGCGCGCGGGCGCGCGCGTGGACGTACGGGCGACTGCTGCAGAACTGCCTGTGGGAGGTCGAGGACGGCCGTCCACCGGACGAGGCGGACCTGGAGATCGCCCGCCGGCTGCGCGGTCTTACGGCATGAAAAACCCCAGGTCAGAGCTGACCTGGGGTTTCGCTGAGCCCCCTGTCGGATTCGAACCGACGACCTGCTGTTTACAAGACAGCCGCTCTGGGCCGGACTGAGCTAAGGAGGCATCGCGCACTACGACGCCGTACGCGAAGGGCTGCTCCACTGTACACAGAGCGCCTTCCGTGCAGCCACGAAGTTCTCCGTACCGCCCGCCGCGGAAACCGACCGTAACCATCCGTGCACCCGTCCTCCGATCGGTCCGAGGTGCTGTTCCGAAGGCCGGATCGCCGGGGAGGGGATCATGGCGGAGCCGGCGGACGGGTCCCAGCCGAAGGCGGTGAAGGGCGAGGAGGCCGAGCGCGTCAAGCGCGAGGTCCCCGGCATCCACGAACGCGGTGCGCGGCACGCACGCAAGACGGCCCCTTTGCGGCCCCACAGCGAGGAGCAGGGCGAGGGGAGGCGGCGGAAGGCGAAGCCGAACGGGGCGACTCCGCACGCCGGTTGGGGCGAGTCGCCGCGTCAGGGCGTCGGAGCCGGAAGCGTGTTCTCCGGCCGTGCAGGGGCGGCCGTTCGTATACGGACCGACGGGCCGTCGGCCGTCATGCCTGTGGAACCCGTGTCAGACCGGGCATGCGCAGCTCAACAAGGCTGTGTGGTCGGCAGCGGGCGATGAAGCGGGAAGCCCTGGACAAGGTCAAAAGGTCCGTGCTCTGCCCCAGCACAGGGCGAGGTCACAGGGCGTTGCTCTGGCGATGGTCAAAAGCGGGGTGCTCCGCCACTCACCCCGTCGTCGAAAGTTTCCGCGAAATTCACAGCCCTGGAACTACTGACAAGCAGGTGAACGCCGGGTACCGTCCTGTGCCAGTTCACTCGTGTGGACCAACACCACAACGGAACACCCGTCGTGGCATCACCTTCCTACTCGGATCGTCCGGCACGTTCCTGCCGGTAGAAGGGGACCATTCACCATGGCCACTGTCACGTTCGACAAGGCGACCCGGATCTACCCCGGTTCCACCAAGCCCGCCGTCGACGCGCTGGAGATCGACATCGCGGACGGCGAGTTCCTCGTCCTGGTCGGCCCGTCCGGTTGCGGCAAGTCCACCTCGCTCCGCATGCTCGCGGGGCTCGAGGACGTCAACGGCGGCGCCATCCGCATCGGTGACCGCGACGTCACGCACCTGCCGCCGAAGGACCGGGACATCGCCATGGTGTTCCAGAACTACGCGCTCTACCCGCACATGACGGTCGCCGACAACATGGGCTTCGCGCTCAAGATCGCCGGCGTCAACAAGGCGGAGATCCGGCAGAAGGTCGAGGAGGCCGCGAAGATCCTCGACCTCACCGAGTACCTGGACCGCAAGCCGAAGGCGCTCTCCGGCGGTCAGCGCCAGCGTGTCGCGATGGGCCGTGCCATCGTGCGTGAGCCGCAGGTGTTCCTCATGGACGAGCCGCTGTCCAACCTGGACGCCAAGCTCCGTGTGTCCACCCGTACGCAGATCGCGTCGCTCCAGCGCCGTCTCGGCATCACCACCGTCTACGTCACCCACGACCAGGTCGAGGCCCTCACCATGGGTGACCGTGTCGCGGTCCTCAAGGACGGTCTGCTCCAGCAGGTCGACTCCCCGCGCAAGATGTACGACAAGCCCGCGAACCTGTTCGTCGCCGGCTTCATCGGCTCCCCGGCCATGAACCTGATCGAGGTCCCGGTCACCGACGGCGGTGTGAAGTTCGGCAACTCGGTGGTGCCGGTGCAGCGTGACGCGCTCTCCGCGACCAGCGACAAGACCGTCACCGTGGGCGTCCGCCCCGAGCACTTCGACGTGGCCGGCGCCGACTCCGACCAGGGTGTCGCCGTCACCGTCAACGTCGTCGAGGAGCTGGGCTCCGACGCGTTCGTCTACGGCACCTCGCAGATCGGCGGCGAGTCCAAGGACATCGTCGTCCGCGTCGGCGGCCGTGACGTCCCGGAGAAGGGCAGCGTGCTGCACGTCGTGCCGCGCGCGGGCGAGACCCACGTGTTCTCGACGTCGACCGGTGCGCGCCTGTCCGACTGACGCCGTTTCGTGGAAGGGCCCCGCAGATCGCTGCGGGGCCCTTCCACGTTGTCGACAAATACCCCGGCACATCGGTCATTTCGACCCCGTACGTCAACACGCCGCCCGGGATACCGGGTTCCTTGTCCCCCGTAACGGTGACGGAATGTTTTCTTGTCGCTACCGGGCGCTACCCTCACACGCGTGAAGCACTCCACTAACCCTCAGACGCGTCGCGGCCGGGGCCCCGCCCGCCGGATCGGCCGCTCCCTCGCCTTCGTCCTGCCCGTCGTCCTGGTGCTCTCCGGGACCTTCGCGGTCGCGCGGGTCAACTGGTCGGGGGCCCCCTCGAGCCCCGTGCTCACGGCCGCCTCCGGCGCGTCCTCCCGTGCCGACGCCCGGGCGCCGCAGCATGTGCTGCGGGACAGGCTGCTGGTCGAACTGCAGGAGGAGAACCCGGGTGCGGCGCTCACCCACCTCCAGCAGGCCGTGAACGACCGCCCGTCGCTGGCGAAGCACTGCGCGTCCATCGCCCGCGCCCTCGGCAAGGCGGCGGTCCGCGTCTACGGCCCGACCAAGGCCCAGTCCTACGCCCGCCCGGTCTGCGACACCTCCTTCGCCTCAGGCGTCACCACAGCCAACCGCTGACCCCGGCTGCCCCCGTTCCCGCGGGCAGCCGTATGCCCCGCCCTCCTCGGGCAGTCGCGCCGCTGGGGCGGCACGGGTGGGCGCGACGGCACCCCGCATGCGCCGGGCCGCGCAACCCACCCCCGGCCCACACCGACGCGGGGCACCCGGTAGCGCCGGGGCCGCAGCCCCACCCCCCGGCCCACGCCAACACCGGGCAACCCCCAAAACGCCGCGCCGCGTAAAGTGCGGGCATGACCGATCCGCGAGCCGTCGCCCGCCCCGTACAAGCCGTAGTCCTGGCCGGAGGCCAGGGGTCCCGGCTCCGGCCGTACACCGACGACCGCCCCAAGCCGATGGTCGAGATCCCCGGCACGGGAACCCCGATCATCGGCCACCAGCTCTCCTGGCTCGCCGAGGAGGGCGTGACGGACGTGGTGGTCTCCTGCGGCCACCTCGCCGAGGTCCTGCAGAAGTGGCTGGACACCGCCGACCTGCCCCTCTCCGTCACCACCGTCGTCGAGACGGAACCCCTCGGCCGCGGCGGCGGCCTGAAGTACGCCGCCGCCCGCCTCCCGCACCCGGACCGGCCCTGGTACGCCACCAACGGCGACATCTGGACCCGTTTCTCGCTGCGCGACATGGCCGACTTCCACACCGAGCGGGACGCCGTCGCGACCCTCGCCCTGGCCCGCCCGCGCATCCCGTGGGGCGCGGTACGCACGGACGGCTTCGGGCACATCACCGACTTCATCGAGGCCCCGCCGTCGACCTTCGAGATCAACGCGGGCGTGTACGTCTTCTCCCCCGAGTTCGCCGGTCTGCTCCCGGAGCGCGGCGACCACGAACGCACCACGTTCCCGCACCTCGCGCGCGAACGCCGCCTGGCCGGTTTCCCCATCCCCCAGGGCTCCTACTGGCGGGCGATCGACACCGCGAAGGACCTGACGGAGGCGGCGAAGGAGCTCTCGGCCCAGGGCCGCTGAAATCTTTTCCCTTCCGCCCGTCACATCGTCCGGCCGCCGTCCGTCAGTGACGTGACACGACGTGGCGCCCCGCCACGTCGGACGGACGGAAGGGACCGCACGATGCTGACCAGCGTCATGTACGTGACGATCAACGTGACCGACCAGGACCGGGCGCTGAGGTTCTACACGGACCAGCTCGGTCTGGAGAAGCGCGTGGACCATCCGGGCCCCGAGGGGCGCTTCCTCACGGTGGGTGTCCCGGGCAGTGCTCTGGAGTTCCTCCTGTGGCCGCACGGGGCGGGCTCGGGGCAGCCGGCCGCGGGCGAGCCGGGCGGAAGGGCGCTCGGTGCGGTCTTCCTCGAATCGGACGATCTGCGGAAGGACTTCGCGGTGTGGCGGGACCGCGGTGTGACGTTCGACCAGCCCGAGCCGGAGGACTACCCGTTCGGGGTGCGCGTCGAGGCCGTGGACCCGGACGGAAACCGGATCGCACTGCGCCAGCGCGGCCGGGCGAGCGGGGCGTGACGGCCGTCCGTCCGTAGCCGCCGCTTCCACGGCAGTGGGGTCCCGCACGGACGACATGCGGGACCCCACTGCCGTACGCGGGCTATCCCAGGAGGCCGCCCACGAGTCCCGGCTTCCCGGAGGAGCCGCCGCTGCCCCCGCTCGGTGCGCCGCTGCCGCCGGAGGCGCCGGCGCCGCCCGAGGTGGGGCCGGAGCTGGTGCTCGGTGCCTGGTCGGCCGGGGAGGACTGCCGGGGCGGGGCCTGGCCGGCGCTGCCCTGGGTCTGGCTGGGCGCGCCGGTGGCCGCGTCGGCACCCTGGGTCGCGCCGGGGGTGGTGGCGTCGGCGGACGGGCTCGTCGCGTCCGAAGTGGCGTCCCGGGTGGGCGAGGTGGAGGCGGCCGGGGTCCGCTTCTCCTTCTGGTGTTCGCCGGACTCTCCCGGCAGCGGGGAGCCGGGGAGCTCGTTGCGCGGGGCCTCGCCGGGCCCGGGGACGACCACCCGGTCGGCGTCCCGCACGGCACCGCCGAGCAGTGAGCCGACGAGCATGCTGAACCCGCAGACCACGAAGGTGACCAGGGCGCCCCGGCGCAGCACGTACCGGCGCAGGTCCCAAATGTCGGCGCGGGGGCCGAGCCGGCGCCAGGCCCGGCTCGCGAGGCGGCCGTCGACGGAGTAGACGGGGGCGCCCGCGATGACCAGTGGTGACCAGGCGGCGAGGTAGATGATGTCGGGTGTCTCGTAGGCGGGGACGCTCTTCCAGCTGACGGTGACCAGCAGTGCCGCCGAGAGCGTCGCCCCGACGACGGCGGCCAGGCGCTGCCAGCAGCCGAGGGCGGTCAGGACGCCGACGACGATCTGGGCGAAGGCGATGGCGAGGCCGGAGCCGATGGGGTGCTCCAGGGCGAACTGGCGCAGCGGCTCGGCGACTTCCCAGGGGTGCAGGGTGTGCAGCCACTTGACCATGGAGCCGCGCTTGCCGCCCTCGAAGTAGAGGGGGTCGCACAGCTTGCTCATTCCGGCGTAGACGGAGATGCCGCCGAGGAAGACGCGCAGCGGGAGCAGGACGACGCCGAGGTTCATCCGGCGGCCGGGGTAGTAGGCGTGCCGGGCCGGGTCGTCGCCGTGCCGCCTGGCGCGGCGGCCGGTGTTCTCGGGCCCGTTGTCGTACGCGGGTTCGTCGTAGGCGCTGCCGACCGTGCGCATCGGGGGCAGCAGGGGGCCGTCGGCCGGGCGGCGCTGGGCGCCGACGAACGGGGTTTCGAGGGTCTGGGTGACCGGGTCGTCGGCGTGGTCGTACCCGGTGCCGGTGCGCGGGATGACCCGGGTGGCACCGGAGTCGGTGAGCGGCTCGTCGGCGTGACGGACGCCTTCGTGCCGTACGGCCTGGAGCAGCCGGTGGGCGCCGGTGTCGTCGGGCGCGGACCGGCCGCTCCAGACGACGGGCCGGCGGCGGGCGGCCTGGCCGGGCGTGCCCACGGTGGTGACGACGGGGATGCGGGCGGTGTCCTCGGCGGCGCTCACGTGCCGTGCGATCCGCGGCGATTGGGCGCGCCGCGCCGAGACGCCCAGCTGCACGCGGAAGCTGGCGTGATTGACGATGACCTGCGCCGGATCGCTCGGCACCTTCACCATGCTCAGCGCGGGAGCGTCGTCGAGTCCCGACGAGCGGTCCCCCGTGGGTGTGCGGGGTGTTCTCGTGTCCACACTCATCTAACCGAGTGACATGGCGTTAGGACACTGCCTTGACCCGCCGGAAGTGTCCGGGCCGCGTCAAGCCTGCCCGGACCCCCCGGAACACCCCGTATGGGCGACCCAGCCGAACACCCGTCCAGCCCCGCCGACGGCACCTCTGCCTGCCGCACTCGCACGGCCGCGCCGGCCTCCGACCGGCGACCTCCACCGGCCCCCGCAATCAGCCCCGCCGACGCGCCGCCTCGTACAGCACAATGCCCGCCGCCACACCGGCGGCACCCCCGTCTGCCGCACTCGCACGCTGCGCGGCTTCGCACGGCCGCGCCGGCCTCCGACCGGCGACCTCCACCGGCCCCCGCAATCAGCCCCGCCGACGCGCCGCCTCATACAGCACGATGCCCGCCGCCACACCGGCGTTGAGCGACTCCGCGCCGCCCGGCATCGGGATCCGCACCCGGAAGTCGCAGGTCTCGCCGACCAGGCGGGAGAGGCCCTTGCCCTCGCTGCCGACGACGATGACGACCGGTCCGTCCAGCGCGTCCAGGTCGCCGAGCTCGGCCTCGCCGTCGGCGGCCAGGCCGACGACCGCGATCCCGGCCTTCTTGTACGCCTCCAGCGCGCGCGTCAGGTTGGTGGCGCGGGCGACGGGCGTACGGGCTGCCGTACCGGCGGACGTCTTCCAGGCGCCGGCGGTCATCCCGGCGGCGCGCCGCTCGGGCACGACGACGCCGTGGCCGCCGAACGCGGAGACGGACCGGACGACCGCGCCGAGGTTGCGCGGGTCGGTGACCCCGTCGAGGGCGACGATCAGCGGGTCCTGCCCCTCCTCGTGGGCGCCGGCGACGAGGTCCTCGGGGTGCGCGTACTCGTACGGCGGGACCTGGAGGACCAGACCCTGGTGGTTCAGGCCGTTGGTCATGCGGTCGAGTTCGGGGCGGGGGGCCTCCATGAGGTTGATCCCGCCGCGCTCGGCCGCGAGCTGGAGCGCCTCGCGCACCCGCTCGTCGTTGTCGATGAACTGCTGGACGTACAGCGTGGACGCGGGCACGCCCTCGCGCAGCGCCTCGACGACCGGGTTGCGGCCGACGACGAGTTCGGAGGCCGAGCGGCCCCCGCCGCGCCGCTGCTGCGGGCGGGCGCCCTGGGCACGGCGGGCCTTCGCCTGGGCGGCGCGCTGCTTGGCGTGCCCCTTGCGCATCTCGGCGGGCGGCGTGGGCCCCTTGCCTTCCAGGCCCCGGCGCCGCTGGCCGCCGCTGCCGACCTGCGCGCCCTTCTTGCCGGACATGCGGCGGTTGTTCGCGGCCATGAGGTATCCGTCTCCGTGAAGTCGTGGGTGGTGCTGCTTTTGTGCGTACTGCGTGCGTACGTCTGTGACGTGTGCCTATGAAGTGTGCCGCCCGGAGGCCCGGACGGCACAGTCGATCTTCGGATGCCGAGGTCAGAGCCGGTCAGGGCCTGTCAGGGCCTGGCTCCTCAGCGCGGGCCGAGGCTCCAGCGCGGCCCCTGCGGGCTGTCCTCGATGACCAGGCCGGACTGGTTGAGCTGGTCGCGGATGGCGTCCGCGGTGGGCCAGTCCTTGCGGGCGCGGGCGGCCTCGCGCTGGTCGAGGACCATGCGGACGAGGGTGTCGACCGCGCCGTGCAGGTCCTCGCCGCGGTCGCTCTCGCCGGCCCAGTGCGGGTCCAGCGGGTCGAGGCCGAGCACGCCGAGCATGGCGCGGACCTCGGCGAGGCGGGCGACGGCCTCCTCCTTGTCGTCGGCGGCCAGCGCGCTGTTGCCCTGCCGGACGGTGGTGTGCACGACGGCGAGCGCCTGCGGGACGCCCAGGTCGTCGTCCATCGCCTCGGCGAACGCGGGCGGCACCTCGTCGGCGGGTTCGACGACGCCCCCGGCCTTCTCCACCACGCGCTGCACGAAGCCCTCGATCCGCGCGAACGCGGACTCGGCCTCGCGCAGGGCCTCCTCGCTGTACTCGATCATCGACCGGTAGTGCGGGGTGCCGAGGTAGTAGCGCAGCACGATGGGCCGCCAGCGCTTGACCATCTCGGAGACCAGGACGCTGTTGCCGAGCGACTTCGACATCTTCTCGCCGCTCATGGTGACCCAGGCGTTGTGCACCCAGTAGCGGGCGAACTCGTCGCCGTAGGCCTTGGCCTGGGCGATCTCGTTCTCGTGGTGCGGGAAGATCAGGTCGAGGCCGCCGCCGTGGATGTCGAAGGCGCTGCCGAGGTACTTGTGCGCCATCGCCGAGCACTCCAGGTGCCAGCCGGGGCGTCCGCGGCCCCACGGCGTCTCCCAGCTCGGCTCACCGGGCTTGGCCGCCTTCCACATCGCGAAGTCGCGCGGGTCCCGCTTGCCGGTCTCGCCCTCGGCGGACGGCTGGAGCAGGTTGTCCAGCTCCTGGTTGGACAGCCTCAGGTACTCGGGGAACGAGGTGACCGCGAAGTACACGTTGCCGTCGGCCTCGTAGGCGTGCCCGCGCTCGATGAGGCCGCGCATCATCTCGACCATCTCGGTGATGTGGCCGGTGGCGCGCGGTTCGTAGGTCGGGGGCAGGCAGCCGAGGGCGCGGTAGCCGTCGGTGAAGGCGCGCTCGTTGTCGTAGCCGATGGACCACCAGGGGCGGCCCTGCTCGGCGGACTTGGCGATGATCTTGTCGTCGATGTCGGTGACGTTGCGGATGAACGTCACCGCCAGGCCGCGGTACTCGAACCAGCGGCGCATGATGTCGAAGTTCAGGCCCGAGCGGATGTGCCCGATGTGGGGTGCCGCCTGCACGGTGGCACCACACAGGTAGATCGAGACGCAACCCGGCTGGAGCGGGGTGAAGTCACGGATCTGCCGGGCGCTGGTGTCGTACAGGCGAATAGTCACGACACCAGGGTAGTAGGCGCGGACGCGTGCGGTGCGCCTCTGGCGGTTTCGACGACGTATGTCACGTGCGGGCCCGGTGGGGGTTGATCGCGCCCGCGCGGCGGAGCCGCATATCGGCACGGTCCCGCGCCCCTTGAGTCGGACAGCTCACCCTTCTCCTGCTTCTCTTACGACCAGCGCTGTTGCCACCGCCATGAGGCCCTCTTCCCTGCCCGGGAAGCCCAGGCCGTCGGTCGTGGCGCCGGAGACCGAGACCGGGGCGCCCGCTGCCTCCGAGAGGAGTCTCTGGGCTTCCTGTCTGCGTTTGCCGATCTTCGGGCGGGGGCCGATCACCTGTACGGCGATGTTGCCGATGCGGAAGCCGGACTCGCGGACGATGCGGGCGGCCTCCGTCAGCAGGGTGGTGCCGGACGCGCCGGACCATTCGGGGCGTCCGGTGCCGAAGTGCTGCCCCAGGTCACCGAGGCCGGCGGCGGAGAAGAGGGCGTTGCAGGCGGCGTGGGCGACGACGTCCGCGTCGGAGTGGCCGGCGAGGCCGGGTCCCTCGCCCTCCCACTTCAGGCCGGCGCACCACAGTTCGCGGCCGTCCTCGAAGGCGTGGATGTCGGTGCCGATGCCGACCTGCGGCAGGGGGTACGGCTGTTCAGAAGCCATCGATGAGCCTCCTGCGGGCCAGGACCGCCTCGGCGAGGACCAGGTCGAGGGGGCGGGTGACCTTGAAGGCCTCCTCGTGCCCGGGGACGGTGACGACGGTGAGGCCGAGCTGTTCGACCATGCTCGCGTCGTCGGTGACGTCGTCCTTCACCGTCTCGTGGGCGCGCACGAGGGTGGCCCGGTCGAAGCCCTGCGGGGTCTGCACGGCCCGCAGCAGCGACCGGTCCGGGGTGGCGACCACGGGTTCCGGCTCGCCCGGGACGTCGGCGGGCTCGACCTGCTTGACGGTGTCGGCGAGCGGCAGGGCGGGTACGACGGCCGGCGCTCCGTCGCGTACGGCCTCGATGACGGCGTCGACGGTGTCCACGGGGACGAGCGGGCGGGCCGCGTCGTGCACCAGGACGATGTCGTAGCCGGGCGGCAGCGCGTCCAGGCCGAGCTTCACGGACTCCTGGCGGCTCTCGCCGCCGGGGACCACGAGGAAGTCGGTGCGGTCGGGCAGGGCGTGCGCGTCGAGCAGTGACTTGACCTCGGGGGCGCCGTCGGGCGGGGCCACGACGACCACCAGGGAGACGGCGCGGGAGGCGGCCATCGCGCGGACGGCGTGGATGAGCATGGGCGTGCCGCCCAGCGCGCGGAGCGCCTTGGGGGCGCCCGGTCCGAGGCGTACACCACGGCCGGCGGCCGGGATCACGGCCGCCGTACGGGCGGTCGTACGGCCGGATACGGGGTTCGGCGACGGCTGGGGGAGCGGATCGTCAGACATCGGTTCCTGTCAGGTTTGTGTGCTCGGCCCGGGTGGGTATGGCCTGGGCGTACCCCCTGCTCCCGGAGCGGGGGGAGTGCCGGGCGTTCCGCCTTGACCAGCCCCTTCCGTGATTCTGGTCGAGTCGACCGTCCGGGCCCGGTACGCCAGGGGTGGGGACGTGAGTCATGACACATTCCCCGATACGGCGCAAGTGCAGCGTACGTGC
This sequence comes from Streptomyces sp. NPDC059787, assembly GCF_042732315.1. NCBI lineage: Bacteria > Bacillati > Actinomycetota > Actinomycetes > Kitasatosporales > Streptomycetaceae > Streptomyces > Streptomyces sp. NPDC059787. The sequence goes on along the minus strand of NZ_JBHWHX010000025.1, from coordinate 84,343 downwards.
GGTGTCCGGGTACGAACATGCCGCAGCGCCCGGCGACGTCCATGACGTCATCGGGCACCGCGGCATTTCAAGTGCTGAGTGCTGAGAGTGGGCCGCGGGCCGCGACCGACTCAGAAATCTCAGGAGGCGAGGACCTCGTCGAGCAGGGCCTCGGCCTTGTCCTCGTTGGTGTTCTCCGCGAGGGCGAGCTCGCTGACCAGGATCTGACGCGCCTTGGCGAGCATGCGCTTCTCACCGGCGGAGAGTCCGCGCTCGCGCTCACGACGCCACAGGTCACGCACGACTTCCGCGACCTTGATGACATCGCCCGAGGCGAGCTTCTCGAGATTTGCCTTGTAACGACGGGACCAGTTCGTGGGCTCCTCCGCATACGGCGCGCGCAGCACCTCGAAGACCCGGTCCAGCCCGTCCTGACCGACCACATCACGTACGCCGACGAACTCCGCATTGTCCGCTGGCACACGTACCGTCAGGTCACCCTGGGCGACCTTCAGCACCAAGTAGGTCTTGTCCACGCCTTTGATCTGGCGAGTTTCGATAGCCTCGATCAGCGCGGCCCCGTGATGGGGATAGACCACGGTGTCGCCAACCTTGAACGTCATGTGACAGGTACCCCTTCCGTGGCTATCCAGGGTAACACGGATACGGCGTCTTCTGAATGGCGTTTTCGCAGGTCAGGGCCATTCTCGGGGCTTGACAACAGCAACAGGAACGTGCTGCGGACGCCTAGCGGAAGCAGGTATTCGCAGGTCGGAGCGGCTCTCCGGCGCAAGCGAAACGCGCACGTCACACACATCCGGAGCCCCGCACGAGCGGTCGAACATCCCCATATGTCCGGTTCCAAGTGCTCGAGTTCCGCTACTCCGTTCGGTGAGCGGAGCCGGGTTCCGGTCGAATCCGGAATTGATCACACGACACGAGGATGAGCGGCCGGTGATCAATTCCGGAGCCCTTCGCTCATTCCTTCACGGGAAATGCGCGGTCACTATGGGAATGGCGCGGGAGTACGGCGCGAAAGCGGCCCAAGTGACTGGTGAGTCACTTGTGACTCATGAGGCGGAGCGCACCCGCTCCCGACCGTCGACGAGGTGGTGCCGGGGGCGGTGACGAGGGGTCCGGGCACGCCTTACCGGGCCGACACGGGACGTCTCGGGAGGGTCGGGTGCGGCCTGGCGGGAACGGCTCGGTAACCTGAGGCCGCTGACAGACACTTAGGGCGGCTTCACCCGGTCGCCGAACGACTCGAGTCAAGGAGTTGCCGCCGCCGTGAGCAGCAGCCTTCGACGCGGCGCTCTCGCCGCCGCCGCCATCGCGTTCTCGATCGCCTCGCTCTCCGCGTGCGCGGCCGGCCACAACGCCCAGACCCTGGAGATCAAGCCGGACAACGCGGCGACGACCGTCGGCGACATCAAGGTCCAGAACGCCACGGTCATCACCCAGCCCGACCTTGAGTCGACGGGCCCGGCGGTCGTCTCCGCCACCCTGTTCAACGAGGGCCGCACCGACCAGACGCTGGAGTCGGTCACCATCCCCGGCACCGGCAAGACCGCCGAGCTGAGCCCCGCCGAGGGCGGCAGCCTCACCGTCCCGGCCGGCGGCTCGCTGATCCTCGGCGGCGAGGGCAACGCGTCCGCCGTTCTGCCCAGCAGCCGTGAGGCCGTCCAGGACGGCAACGCCCAGAAGGTCACCTTCACCTTCAGCAAGACCGGCGACGTGAGCCTGCGCGCGTTCGTCTTCCCGGCCGAGCACTTCTTCGAGAGCTGGGGCCCGAGCGAGGAGGCCGCCGCGCCGGGCGCCTCGACGGAGCCGTCGACGGAGCCGTCCGCGGAGTCCTCCGACGAGCCGGCCGCCGGCACCACGGACGAGGCCACCGGCGCCCCGGGGAACACGGAGAACACCGAGACCGACGAGTCCTCGGTCACCCCGACCGACGCAGCCTCGGCAAGCGCCCAGACCGGCCACTGAGCACACGCACAACACAGAAGGGCGGGCCCCCAGAGGGGTCCCGCCCTTCGCTGTGTCACCGCGGGCAGTCGTGCCGCCGAGGCGACGCCCACCCCGCCGCATCACTGCGGGCAGTCGTGCCGCCGAGGCGACGCCCACCCTGCCGCGCCACCGCGGGCAGTCATGCCACCGAGGCGACGCCCACCCCGCCGCGCCACCGCGGGCAGTCATGCCACCGAGGCGACGCCCACCCCGCCGCGCCACCGCGGGCAGTCGTGCCGCTGGGGCGGCACGGGTGGGCGCGGCGGCACCCCGCAAACGCCGGGCCGCGCAACACCCCCCGCCCGGCCACAGCACCGGCCACAGCACCGGCACCGGCACCGGCACCGGCACCGGACAACGCCGCGCCGCAGGCCTACGGCTCGAACTTGTACCCCAGCCCCCGGACCGTCACCAGATACCGCGGCGCCCCCGGATCGGGCTCGATCTTGGCGCGCAGCCGCTTCACATGAACATCGAGGGTCTTGGTGTCACCGACGTAGTCGGCCCCCCACACCCGGTCGATGAGCTGCATCCGCGTCAGCACCCGCCCCGCGTTCCGCAGCAGCATCTCCAGCAGATCGAACTCCTTCAGCGGCAGATCGACCTTCGTACCGCCCACCGTCACCACATGCCGGTCGACGTCCATCCGCACCGGCCCGGCCTCCAGCGCCGCCGGAGCAACCTCCTCCGGTTCCCCGCGCCGCCGCAGCACCGCGCGGATACGGGCCACCAGCTCCCGCGAGGAGAAGGGCTTGGTGACGTAGTCGTCGGCCCCTATCTCCAGCCCGACAACCTTGTCGATCTCGCTGTCCTTGGCAGTCACCATGATGACGGGGACGTTGGAACGGCCGCGCAGCTGGCGGCACACCTCGGTGCCCGGCAGCCCGGGCAGCATCAGGTCGAGCAGAACGAGGTCGGCGCCGTTGCGCTCGAACTCGTCGAGTCCGTCGGGCCCGGTGGTCGCGACGGCGACCTCGAAGCCCTCCTTGCGGAGCATGTACGACAGGGCGTCGGAGAAGGACTCCTCGTCCTCGACGACGAGCACACGGGTCACGGAAGGACCTCCGGGGAGGGAAGCGTTTCGTACGCGGATGAATCGGAAGAGTGGGGGGATGAGTGGGACGCCCGTCGGACCTCACCGTCGAGGCCGTGGGTGTCGCCGCCCTGGTGGGACATGTCGTCCCGGTGGGACATCTGGTGGGCGCGGTCGCGGGCCGCACGGGCCTCCGGCAGCCGCAGGGTGAAGGTGGAACCCTGGCCCTCGGCGCTCCACACCGTGACCTCCCCGCCGTGCGAGGCGGCCACGTGTTTCACGATCGCGAGGCCGAGCCCCGTACCGCCGGTGGCACGGGAGCGGGCCGGGTCGACCCGGTAGAAGCGCTCGAAGACGCGCTCCTTGTCCTTCTCCGAGATGCCGATGCCCTGGTCGGTCACCGCTATCTCGATCAGGGCCCCGCCGGGCTGCGCGACCGTACGGGCCGCGATGCCCACGCGGGTGCGGGCGGGTGAGTAGTTGACCGCGTTCTCGACGAGGTTGCCGAGCGCGGCGGCGAGCTGGCCGCGATTGCCCCATACATGCAGGTCGGCGGTGCCTCCCGCAGCCATGGTGATCTCCTTGGTGCCCGCCTGGTGCCGGCAGCGGTCGATGGCCTCGGCGACCAGTTCGTCGACGCGGATGGGTTCGGCGTCCTCCAGCGGGTCGTCGTTCTGCACCCGGGAGAGGTCGATGAGCTCCTGCACCAGGTTCGTCAGCCGGGTCGCCTCGATCTGCATCCGGCCGGCGAACCGTTCCACCGCCTCGGGGTCGTCGGAGGCGTCCATCACGGCCTCCGAGAGCAGCGAGAGCGCCCCGACGGGCGTCTTCAGCTCGTGGCTGACGTTGGCGACGAAGTCACGTCGTACCGCCTCGATGCGGCGGGCCTCGGTGAGGTCCTCGACGAGCAGCAGAACGAGCCGGGAGCCGAGCGGCGCCACCCGCGCGGACACCGCGAGGGCCTCGCCGCGTCCGGTCCCCCGGCGGGGCAGGTCCAGCTCGACCTGGCGTATCTCGCCGTCGCGCCGGGTGTCGCGGGCCATCTGCAGCATGGGCTCCACGGCGAGCTTGCCGCCGCGGACCAGCCCGAGGGCGTACGCGGCGGAGCTGGCCTTGACCACGCCGTCGGCCTCGTCGAGGACGACGGCGGACGAGCGCAGCACGGACAGCACGGTGTCCACACCGGGCGGAAGCACCGGGTCCGTGTGCAGGGAGGTGCGCGTGGGGCGCCTCTGTTCGCGCTCGCTGAAGCGGAACGCCAGCATGGCGATGACGCCGGTGAGCACCCCGGCGATCGCTGCCACTGCGGCGACCGCCGCGTTCACGTCCATGCGTCCAGGTTAGGCATGGCGCGGGCGGTGCCCACAGCCGTCGGAGTGCGAGCTCGAACACTCGTCGCCCAGAGTTCACCTTGGAGCCAGGGACGGTTCATGTGAGGTGGCGGAATCGGACGCGTGGAGGACACAACGTGGGAGCGTGGGGAGGAGAGCAGGCCCCTGAAGCCCGGACGAAGAAGCACGAGAGGAACCCTGATGCGGGACGCGTACCACGAGGAACTGGATTCGATCGGTGACGGTCTGGTGGAGATGGCCCGGCTGGTCGGGTCGGCGATCGGACGCGCCACGACGGCCATCCTCGACGCCGATCTGAAGCTGGCGGAGAGCGTGATCGAGGCCGACCAGAAGGTCGACGAGCTCCAGCACGACCTGGAGGCGCGGGCCATCGCCCTGCTGGCCCGCCAGCAGCCGGTGGCGACCGACCTGCGCATAGTCGTCACCTCGCTGCGGATGTCGGCCGACCTGGAGCGCTCGGGCGACCTGGCCCAGCACGTGGCCAAGCTGGCCCGGCTGCGCTACCCGGAGCGGGGGGTCCCGCGCGATCTGCACGCCACGATCCTGGAGATGGGCCAGCTCGCGCAGCGCCTGATGGCGAAGGCGGCCGAGGTGATCATCACCAAGGACGTCGACCTGGCGCTCCAGCTGGAGCAGGACGACGACGCGATGGACCTCCTGCACCGCACGCTCTTCCAGCACCTGATGGACGACCGCTGGAAGCACGGCATCGAGACGGCCGTCGACGTCACGCTGCTGGGCCGGTACTACGAGCGCTTCGCCGACCACGCGGTCTCGGTCGCCAAGCGGGTGGTGTACCTGGTCACCGGCGAACACGCGGACGAGATCCAGTCGGACCTGCAGCCGGTGCCGGGGGTCGAGGGGGCCTGACGGCCGGCGTACCCCCGCGCGAAGGGGCTCGGCCGGAGTGCGTACGAGCCTCAATGCGCCGTTGATGCGCCCGGCGGGGCGGGCGTCCAATGGGGGCAGGTGTGCACAGGCGCCAGCCCCGAGGAGGGACCCATGGCCGAATCCCCCAGCACGACACCCGACCCCGCGCGGGAGCGTGAGACCGAGCAGCCCGCCGAGATCAGGAACCTCACCCTGATCGCCGCCTGCGGCTGCGGCTCGGGCTGCGGCTGCGGCTGCCAGTCGGGCAACCCCTGTCAGTGCGGCTGACGCCGTACGCACCCGGCCCGTCATCGACCGAGGACCCCGGCGCCCGTGACGGGCGCCGGGGTCCTCGGCGTGCCGGTGGGTGCGGCGGGGCGCAGGATGGGAGGTGGGCGGCGGTGACGCGACCCGAAAGCTCGGAAGTCGGAAGGAGGTGCGGAGCCATGACCCAGTTCATGGACGTCCACCACGGCATGGAGGGCATCACGGAGGAGAAGCTGCGGCAGGCCCACGAGTCCGACCTCGCGATCCAGCAGGAAGAGGGAGTCCACTTCCGGCAGGCGTGGGCGGACCCGGAGTCCGGCACGATCTACTGCCTCTCCGAGGCCCCCTCCGCCGAAGCGGTCCAGCGCATCCACGAACGCACCGGCCACATGGCCGACGAGATCCACGCGGTGACGCTGTCGGTCTGACCGGGATGTTCGCACCCCCGCGGAGGCCGACGCCTCTCAGGAGGCACTGACCTCCGCGGCCTTCTCCACCTCCACCACGACCGCTTCCCTCCCCTTCTCCGGAAGCCCCTCCTCCGGAAGCCGCCGCATCAGCAGCCCGTACCCGAGGCCGGCCACCGTACCGACGACGGCGCACATCCCCCACAGCCACTCGGCGCCCCAGTGGTCGATGACGAACCCGGACATCAGCGGGGCGACGAGCGAGGCGACCGCCCAGGACATGGTGTACATGCCCTGGTAGCGCCCGCGTCCGTGCACCGGGGAGAGCCGTACGACCAGGCCGGTCTGGGTCGGCGCGTTGACGATCTCGGCCAGCGTCCACACGCACACGGTGAGGGCGAAGACGCCGACCGACCCGGCGAACGCGGTGAGCCCGAAGCCGTATCCGGCGAGCAGTGAGGAGATCACCAGCAGCCGACCGGGGTCCCGGTGCTCGATGAACCGGGTGACGGGAATCTGCAGGACGACGATCAGTACGCCGTTGACGGCGATGGCCATCCCGAAGTCCGCGGGCGTGAACCCGGCCTCCCCCATGGCGACCGGCAGCCCCAGATACCCCTGCTGGAAGACGAGGGCGACGAGGAAGGACAGCCCGACGACCCCCATGTACCGCCCGTCACGCAGCACGGTCAGAAGGGAGACGGACCCGCTCTCCCCGGAAGCATCCGGGGAGTCCTTGCCCCCCGGCCGGGACTCGGGCAGCTTCACGAAGACGAGCACGGCGCAGACCAGCGTCATGCCCGCCTCGATCAGGAACCCGGCGAGGTAGCTGTACTCGGCGATGAACCCGGCCCCCGCGGAGGAGATCGCGAAGCCGAGGTTGATGGCCCAGTAGTTGAGCGAGAAGGCCCGGATACGGTCCTCCGGCCGCACGATGTCCGCCATCATCGCCTGCACGGCGGGCCGGGAGGCGTTGGAGGCCATGCCGACGAGGAACGCGACGGCGGCGATGGCGACCGGGTCCCGCATGAAGCCGAGCAGCGCCACGGACAGGGCGGTGGCGGTCTGCGCCACCAGCAGCGTGGGCCGCCGTCCGAGCCGGTCGGTCATCACACCCGCCCCCAGCGACGAGACGACCCCGCCGAGCCCGTGCAGCGCGGCGACGAGTCCGGCGTAGGAGGCGGAGTACCCCCGGTCGAGCGTGAGGTACAGCGCCATGAAGGTGGCGACGAACGCCCCGAGCCGGTTGACGAGGGTGCTGGTCCACAGCCACCAGAACTCGCGGGGAAGCCCGGAGACGGACTCACGCGCGGCACGTCTCAGTCCGTCGACCGACATGGGACCCCCGTGGAAGATGTAAGCGGCTGAAGCGGTGAGCACAACTTACGGAGCAGGGGGCCGGGGTAACCACTCAATTAACAGATCCCGTCAACCGTCCGCCAAGCGGGCAGGGCGCGCGGCCCCTGCGGGGTGTCGATTACGCTCGGGCACATGGCCGACGCACCGTACAAGCTGATCCTCCTCCGCCACGGCGAGAGCGAGTGGAACGAGAAGAACCTGTTCACCGGCTGGGTGGACGTCAACCTCACCCCGAAGGGCGAGAAGGAGGCGACGCGCGGCGGCGAGCTGCTCAAGGACGCCGGCCTGCTGCCCGACGTGCTCCACACCTCCCTCCAGAAGCGCGCGATCCGCACCGCGCAGCTCGCCCTGGAGGCCGCCGACCGCCTGTGGATCCCGGTGAACCGCAGCTGGCGCCTGAACGAGCGTCACTACGGCGCCCTGCAGGGCAAGGACAAGGCGCAGACCCTCGCGGAGTTCGGCGAGGAGCAGTTCATGCTGTGGCGCCGCTCCTACGACACCCCGCCGCCGGCGCTCTCCAACGACGCCGAGTACTCCCAGTTCTCCGACCCGCGCTACGCGACCCTCCCGCCGGAGGTGCGCCCGCAGACGGAGTGCCTGAAGGACGTCGTCGTCCGGATGCTCCCGTACTGGTTCGACGCGATCGTCCCCGACCTCCTGACCGGCCGCACGGTCCTGATCGCCGCCCACGGCAACAGCCTGCGCGCCCTGGTCAAGCACCTCGACGGCATCTCGGACGCCGACATCGCGGGCCTGAACATCCCGACGGGCATCCCGCTGTACTACGAGCTCGACTCGGACTTCAAGCCGGTCACCCCCGGCGGCAAGTACCTCGACCCGGAGGCGGCCGCCGCCGCCATCGAGGCGGTCAAGAACCAGGGCAAGAAGAAGTAGGTCCAATGATCATGCCTCCCACCTGCGCATACGGCGCGGATGGGAGGCATTTTCACGGCCTGGGACCACTCTGGGCCCTCAGTCCTCCGGGTCCTGCGGTCGGAGTGCGTGGCCGAGAGCCTTCCGGGCACGCTCCCGGCTGCTGGGCATGAGGTGCGCGTACACCTTCAGGGTCAGGCCCGGATCGGAGTGTCCGAGGTACTCGGCAAGGGCCTTGATGCTCTCCCCTGCATCCAGCAGAACGGACGCGTAGAAGTGCCGCAGGGCGTGCATGCCGTGCTCGCGAGCGGCGGCGTGCTCGCGGCTCTTGGCCTGCGGGATGACGCCGACCTTCGCCAGAGCAGGCTTCCAGTGGTCCTCATTTAGTGACGTGCGCCAGACGTGGCCGCCGTTGGGTCCGCTGAAGATGAGCCTCTTGGTCACGGGTTGGCCGTTCGCGCGCATCCACGGCAACGTGATCTCGACCGGCGGGAAGCGCTCCATATGCTCTTTGAGAGCCTCCGCCACGGGGTCCGGCAGAGGGACGTCACGGAGCTTGCCGCCCTTTGGGGGCGCGAACACGGGCTTGCTGAGGCTCAGCTTCAGTTGTTGCACCACGTTCAGGGTGCCCCCCTCGAAATCAAGGTCATCCACGGACAGACCCAGGATCTCGCCCTGCCGCAGACCGCAGCCGGCACCAACATCGACCATGGGCCGGAAGCGCTCGACCATGGCGGCCCGCATCGCGAAGACTCGCTCCGGCGGCCAGGGGACGACACGACGCGTCCCCAGCTCGGGAGGCGTCACCGTGCGCGAGTTGCAGGGATTGCGGCGCAGGCACCCATCTTCGACTGCTGCGGAGAGCACGGCGCGAACGTTGGAGAAGATCACACGGGCATACGCGCCGGACATGCCGGACGCTTCGAGCTGCGTCACAAACTCCCGAATGTGACTCGGCTGGAACGCCCCGAGCTTACGCGCCCCAATGCGCGGGAAGGCGTGCAGCCTGAGCTGAGAGTCCATCGACGCCCGGGTGTTCGGGTCGCCGCTCTGGCTCGCAAGCCACTTCTCGGCGAACTCCTGGAACGTCGTACGCGACGCGTTCGGGTCGATGAAGTCGCCGCGGGCCACGTCCGCCGTGATGCTGCTCAGCCACTGCTCGGCGAGGCGCTTCTGTCCATCGGGGAAGCACTTGCCCTTCCGCTTCCCGTCGGGTGTGAAGTAGCGAGCCCGGTAGCGCATGCCCGTGCCGTGACGGTCGGTCTTGACGCGGACGGTCTTGCCGTTGGCGTCGGTTGTGGTCTTGAACCAACGGTCTTGGATGCTGCCTGCCATCGGAGGCGGAGTCCCTTCTCAGCATGGATCAGGGGTGGCCGTTCACCGGCCGCCCCTGGCGGTGTGCGAGGTCACGTCAGGCCGCGACGCGGTCGACGTTCTTGAGCTGAGCGACGTAAGCCCCCACTTCGGCGGGGTCGTAACGCACGTGCTTGCCGACGCGGAAGCCAGGAGGACCACTGCGCTTCCTGCGCCACTGGTAGACGGTTTCGAGGGGGACGCCGAACATCTCGGCGATGTCGTCGGGCGTGAGGTACCGATCAGGTAAGCCGCTGCGGAGCGTGTCGCGGGGGTCAGGTTGAGCGGAACTGGTTCGGCTCATGGAGTCCTCAGAGGTTGAGTCGCGTTGGCTTCGGGGGTTTCTCGGACTCCGCGTGTGTCCGAGGGGCGGATTTCTGCGTCACCTGCGTCATCTGCGTCATTCGCGGCTCTGACCTGCGGTTTCGTGGTGACGCAGCGCGGTGGGGGCGCGTCACCGGTGACGTAGACCTCCGTCATCGGGTGACGCAGGTGACGCGGGGTGACGCAGGAATCGGCCGTCTGCGTCACCGGTCTTTCGGCAGGTCAGCGGCCGTCTTCGGGGTGTGGGTGACGCAGGTGACGCAGCGTCTTCCTACTTAGGACAAAGAGGGGGTGGTGTCTGTTGTGGTGCGCGGCTCAGAGAGTGAAGAGGGAGCCGCTGCGCGGCGCGACCTGCGCAGGGCGGCGCTGCCGCCGAACAGCAAGAGGAGCACCCGGTCCCGGGTGCTCCTCTTGCTGGTCCGGGCGGTCGTGGTGCCGGGCGGTTAGAAGGCCGCTTCCTGCGCCGACGCCGGCGGTGCGGCGGCCGGCCGCGCGATCTCGATGTAGCGGGATGCGTTTGTGCGCCCCCAGTCGATGAGGACACCCCGGGCCGCGAGGGTGGGCTGTAGCCGCTTGAGCCGGTCGGAGAGCACCTTGCCCGTGGTCGGCCACCCTTTAGGCAGGGGACGGCACTCCTCACCGCTGTAGAGGCCGGTGAGGCTGTGCAGCCATTCGGCGGACGTCATCCGCTGCTCGGTGCCCGGTTCGATGCCAGCGGCGTGCTTGAGCACGGTCTGTGCCAACAGGTCGCCCTCGATGACGTCGTCGTTGAGGTCGTCCAGGCTGGCCCGGTAGGCGGCCAGCGCCCCCAGACCGGTGGCCGCGTCCAGCTGCGCGCACAGGTGCGCGAAGTCGGCCATGCGCAGGTCAGTCGGGATGTCCGCCTCCGCCGCACGCACCTGCACGGTGAGGTCCAGGAGCGAGCCGAGGATGACGGGCAGCACCTCGGCGAAGTCGGACCACAGTTCCGCTTCCGTACGCCGAACCCGGGGACGTTCCAGCCGCAGCGGCAACAGCCGCTCCGCAAGGTCGGGCCGGATCACCCCGACGTCGATGCCGGTCAGGAGCAGCGGGCGGCGGTAGCCGACGCGGAAGACGTCCCCATCGGTGAACAGCGCGCGCTTGACGTTCTCGGCGCCGGTGACGATGCAGCACATCGCGTCGGACAACTCGGGGGTCATGTGGGAGAGGTTGTCCAGGGCGGTGACCCAGCCGGCGGCCACGGCCGTGATCAGGTTTTCCTCGTCCTTCGGGGCCCGGCGCAGGTCGCCGCTCATGCCCTCGATGATCCGCACGAGCATCCGCCCGCCGGTGGACTTGCCCGCGCCCTGCGGGCCGGTGAGGAACGGGGCCGGGACGGGCACCGTCGGCCCCATGCAGCCGATCAGCCACGCGATGGCCAGGCACTCGGTCTCGGCGGTGGCGAAGTTGCACAGCCGCATCAGCAGGTCGATGCCCTTGCCGTTCGTGTCCTTGGCGGGCAGGGGCAGTTCTCCGGTGAGCTGGGTGCGCCGCCAGCAGACTTCCTGCGGGTCGGGGGTGCGGATGTCCCATCCGGTGGGGTGGATGCGCACCGACTGCCCGTCGGCCCGTCCGAGGTCCAGCCATGTGGCCCCGTCGTAGCCGGGGGCGACGCGGATGTGTACGGGCTGGACGTCCTCGGTCAGCGCGAGCGCTTCGATCAGGTCCAGTGCTTCCTTCATGGCGGTGCCGTTGAACACGCCGATGCCGTCCTTGAACAGTCCGACCATGAGTTCCTGGCGGTGGCTTCCGGTTGTGCCCTGGGAGCGGATGGGGCGGGCCACGGGGTGGCCGTTGCGCTGCGCGTATACGGTGCCGTCGGCGGTGCGGAAGTACCGGAAGTGGGATTGCGCGTAGTCGGTGATGATCTCGCGGGCGGGGGTCTTGTCGTCGTCGGACATGGTCACAGTCCCAACGTCGTGCGGGCGTTGGTCCACGCGTCGGAGCAGTGCCGCAGGCTTTCGCCCTTGGCCTGCGCGGCGGTGAACAGCCGGGTGATGTGGGCGTCGCTGAGGCAGCCGCACCGGCCGTGCGTCGACAGCACTGCCAGGAACGTCCGGTACACGGTCGCGTGCACCGCGCTGGACGCGGTGGTGATGCGCTGCTCCGCCATGGCGATGCCACGGGCCAGGTAAGCGGGGGTGCGGTGCGGGCACTCCCTGCTCCCGGCTCCCGCGGGCATGGCGACCGAGTACGGCTCGGGGCGGGCCGGGGAGCGTTCCTTGACGGCCAGCGCGCGGACGGCGTCCGGCAGGGCGGTCATCGTGCTGGTGCCGGGGCCGAGGTAGCGGGCGTAGGCCATGGTCGACTTGAGGTCGACGCCGGGGCGGACCGCGTTTCGGGACGCCATGGTGCCCCGGTAGATCCAGTGCTCTCCGCGCGTCGTCTCCACGGTCCGTGTGGCGGGCAGGGCGGTACGGGCCCAGGCGATGGCTGCTGCGTCGTCCAGGTCGACGACGGTCAGGCCGGCGCCGCCGGGGTGGTAGGCGACAGCGGCGGCCCGCTGCCATGCGGCCGTCCAGGCCGGGGAGGTGAGGACGGCGGGGTCGGTGGTGGCGGCGGCCCAGGCGTGGCAGACACCGGGGCACTGGCACGGTCCCGCGCTCTTCATGTTCGGCCGGCCCCCGCACGCGTTGCCCGCGCACTGGTGGCAGTTGCCGAACGGCACCTTGCCCGCCCGCAGGGGCAGCACCGGCACCCCGGTCGCGGCCAGCGTCAGCGCGCTCCGCAGGAGTTCGGCCGACTCCGGCTGTGGGCCGGGCACTCGCCGGATGGTGGTGGGTTGGGTCATGCTGGGAGACCTCCACAGGTCAGTTGGATGGCAGGTGGACAAGGGCGGCCCCGGTGTTCTTGGCGGAATGGGGGGCCGCCCTTGGCGTAGCTAGCCGTGGAAGTGGTTGCGCTTGAACACGGCCCGGCGGATGTTCACGGTCGTGCCGCCCTTGTGGCCGTTCGCTCCGAGGACGTGGACGGCGACCCAGCCGCCGAAGATGACGGCCGCGAGGGTGATGAGTTGGCCGATGAACGCGGTCAGCGCGGCGATGAACGAGGTGAGTAGCAGCAGTCCGCCACACACCGCGAGGAACCCCACGCCTCCAAGGGCGACGTTCACCGCCGCGCGGGAGACGGCCGGCTTCACGACGACCGGGGCGGGCTGCGGGTGGTCGATGGCGTAGCCGGTGACGATCCGCCCGTCGGGCAGGACGATGCTCGCGACCGACGGCACCGTGCCCGGCTGCACCGGCATGACCGGTGCCGGGTGGACGACGGCGGGCGGGAGCAGGGTCGGCTGGTAGGCGGTCACGGCCCGTTCGGCGGGCACGTGGCGGACGTGGTCGGGGTACATGCGGAATCCCTTCCAGTGCTGGGCGGGGGAGGCAGCGGCACCCCCTTGGGGGTGCCGCGTAGAGGGGTGTTTCGGGGGTCTGAGCAGGCAGCCTCCCCGCCTCCCCGAAACGATGTTTGTGCTGATCAGCACGGGGAGGCGGGTACGGGGAGGCGGTTGGGGAGTTCTCCCCGCCTCCCCGGGCCGGGCGGTGGTTCCTCCCCGCTACTCGGAGGCGGAAGCGGAACCGTTCTCGTCGCGGTTGGCGAGGGCCCGCAGGACGTGATCGCGGTGGACGACCATGACGCCGTGCGACTTCTTCGGCTCCTCGCCGTGCGCCTCCAGCAGAGCCTTCAAACGGTCGTTGGTCCACTGGTCGCCGTAGATGTCCGGGGCCAGAGTGTGCAGCCGCTTGAGGGCTTCATTGGTCCGCAGCCGGGGCGCGTCGCCGATCACGGTGGCGAGGTCGGCGAGCGCGTCGCGCTCCTCGCCCTGGTCGACCACGCGCAGGGTGGTGACGCCGTCGCGCAGGGCCTTGGCCCGGTCGGCGATCTCGGCGGCCGGTTCGTCGTCGATGAAGTGGGTCCGCACGGTGATGGACGCCTGCCCGGCGGGGATGGCGATGCCGTCGGAGGCAACCACAAGGGTGCCCTTGTCCAGCCCCTGACGCAGCAGGTGGGGTGCCGCGCCGCCGTTGACGGCCTTGGCCCCCAGCGCCATCACTGCCTGCGATTCGGTGCCCAGCACGAGGGAGGCGCGGGTGTGTGCGCCCTCGCGCACGAGCTTGGGCAGGTTCTGGTCGGTGGGGTCCTGCGTGCCCTGCCACATCAGCACGTCGACCGCACGGCCCTGGTTGTGAATCTTGCGCACGGCCATGAAGTAACGGGACGTGGCCTTGGCACCGCCGTAGGGGCGGCCGTCCTCGCCCTTGACCGGGCACATGAACGCCAACTGCGCCTCATCCACCACCACGATGAGCGGCTCGAACACGACGGCCGGATCGCGGCGGCGCTCCTCGATCCGCCGGTTCATCTCCTCCACCGCGTCCTCAACCATCTCGGTCGCCTGGATCACGTGGTCATCGGACGGACCCTCGATCAGGACCTGTGCGATGCCGTCGAACATGGCCCAGTCGCCGATGCCCTTCAGGTCGGCGATCCAGAACTGCACCGACCTGTCCAGCGCCAGCCACAGGGCCAGGGCCCGCAGAGCGGCGGTCTTGCCCTGGTTGGACAGACCCGTGACCAACAGGTGGCGCTGATACACGCTCAACTCCGCCGCGTCACCGCGCAGATCCTGCCCCCACGGCGCGCGGCCGGTCTTGTAGTTCGCGGTCAGCGTCTCGTCCGTGACCAGCGGCGACGGACCGATCGGCTCGTCCAGCGCCCCGGAGTCGGCGATCCACAGCCGCACCGTGCGGGCGGCCGGCGGGATGGTGATGAACACCTCGTGCTCATGCCGGGTCAGGTTCTCAGCGAGCTTGCGCCGCTTGGCCTGCACCTCGTTCGTCGCCACCCCCGACGGAAGCGTGACGTCGACCTCCACGCCGCATCCGGCGATGGTGATCGGCCCGAGCATGCTCGCGCCGGCGTCGCCCATCTCCTTGATGGCCCGCGCCAACGCGGGCACCCCCAGGTCCCGTAGTGCCTTGACGACGATGGACGGGGTGATCGGCTCCCCCTCTCCGGTGCGGACGTTCACGGGCAGCGCCCACGCGGGGGCGGCGTGCTGCTTGCGTCCGACCGACCACAGGGCCAGCAGCGCGAGGAACGGGCCGATGGTGAGGGCCGGGCCCCACACCACCTGGACGATGCGGATCAGTAAGGCGATGAAGTCGATGGTCGCCGACAGCGGGGTGACCACGTGCCCGGCGTCCCCGGTGCTGATGGCCATGACGATGCCGAGGGCGACCAGCAGACCGACGCTCATGCCGGCCCCCACGGCCACACCCTTGGCGGCGTCGACCGGGGAGTGCAGGAGGTCCATGCGGCGGTGGTGGCGGGCGGCGCGGAAGCGCTGCAACCGCTCCTCCCACTCCTCCGCCGCCTCCAGGTTCCCCGCGGCCTCCGCCGCACGGATCATCCGCTCGTACCGGGCCCCGGTACGGCCGTCCCACGCGCGACGGGCCACGATCCGCCCGCCGTTGAACGTGTAGAGGCTGTGCCGGACCACCGAACGGCCGGCCGACCGGGTGCGCTCGTGCGTGACGGCGGTCTTCACCGCGCGCCCGGAGCGCACCCACAGTGGCACCGGCCGCGCGGGCGGCGCGTCCTGCACGACCGTGAGCACGGTCGGAGCGGCGTCGGGGACCGGCGGGTCGGTGTGCTTGTGGAAGGGGACGACGTTCTCAGACATGCTGGGACTGCTCCTGACTGCCCCCGAGGGGCGGGAGTTTGGAAGAGCCGGGGTGGCCGGGTCCGTGGAAAGAGCGGTCACCCCGGCGGAGAAGGGCGGGCTAGTCACCACCAGCCGGACGACTTCTTGGCCGCCTTGTCGCGGGCGGCCTCGGTGATGAGCCGCTGCCGCTCGCCGTGCAGGGCGGACAGTTCCGCGCTCAGCCGCATCTCGGCGGCGCTGCCGGTGGACTCGATCTGCTGCTCCGCGCGGCCGGTGCTGCGGCCTCGCGCGGTGCGGTAGGCGCCGCCGGCCAGGGCGCGGGTCATGGCGCGGCGCTCGCGGCCGTTCAACGGCCACAACTCACCCCGCCGTACCGCCTCCAACTTCTTCGCCGTGTGCCTGATCTCGCGGTCCAGACGACGCAGGTCAGCACTGCTCACAGGTGCTCCCATCGGACCCGTTCGGGCCGAGGTCGGCGCAGGGCACGCACGTGCCCAGCGAGGCGGGGATGACGTAACCGGCATCGCGCCGGCACGCGGGGCAGAGCCGGCGGGCAGCGTTCGCCTTGGCCAGTGCTGCCCTGCGGGCCGGGGTCATCGGCCGGACCGGCAGGGCCAGGTCGACGCGGTAGAGGTAGGCGACTAGCGGCCCCCGCCGGCGGCGGGGGCGCTCCAACTGCGCGGCCACGTCCTGCCCACCGGGGCGTAGGCCGAGGGCGCGCAGTTGGCGGCGGGTGGCGTAGCCGTCCGGGGCGAGACGCCACCGGAAGACCGGCAGCGCCCCCATCACGCCGCCTCAGCCACGGTGGCGCGCTCGGCGAGGATGGCGTCACGCAGCTTGCGGGCGTTCGCGGGTGAGGTGTGGATGGCGCGGCGGATGCCCTCGGCCGTCACCTTCGCGTCCGGCAGTTCAGCGGTTGCCGACCGCGCCTCGGCGAGCAACTGATCCGGGGTGCGCTTGGGGCGGGGCGATCGGGCCGCCTCGGGGAGTCGGCCGGTCGCCCGGCGCGGCGGGGTCGACTCCGCCGGAACCGTCCGGCGCGCGGGCCGTCCGGCGGGCTCGATCGGGGCGGGGATCGCGGGCATCGGTTTGAGCGGTGGAATCGACTTGCCCAGGTCGACCGCGACCGGTTCCGGCACGGTCAGCGTCACCGCCGGGTCCGGGGTCGATTCCGGCAGGTCAGCCATAGACCGTTTCCTTACGGTCTTGATGAATTCCTCCGCATTCGTGACCGAGGTGGGATCGGCGGCGGTGGTGTCGAACATCGACGCGAGCGCGGCATCCGCGCCGGCGGTGACGCGGTCGCGCTGTACGTCCAGCAGCCTCGATCCGAGCGCCACGTCCCCGACCCCGACCCTGCGGGCCAGACGCCACGACTTGCGCTCGGACCACTTCTTGACCCGGTCACTGGGGTGGTGAGTGGCGCGGGCCCGGTGGTAGGCCAGTGACTGCACCAGATCGGCCGTCCGACGCTCGTGCTCCGCGTCACGCCCGTGTGTGTGGACCACGATCCTGCGGGCCAGGAACGCCATGCCCTCAGCCGAGACGGACATGCCCATGGGGGTCAGGGCGTAGATGACCGTGCGGCCGATGTCGGGTGCGGCCATCGCGCCCATGACGGCGGCGGCGGCCGGCAGCGCCCACAGACCGGCGCGCACGATGCGCGGCGAGGACTGGCCCAGCATGGTCAAGCCGAGCAGGACCAGGGCGAGCACAGCGGTGGCACCCTCGCCGGCGGCAAGCGCCCCGAGCGCGGTGCCCTTCCCGTAGGAGTGGCCGATGTTGCTGTACGTACCGATGCCGCCGAACACGCCCGTGGCCAGCATCGGCACGAAGGCAGCGGCCAGGACGCCGATCTGTGTGCGGGTCAGGGCCCTGTCGGTGGCGCTCACGCGGCACCCCCGGGCAGGGTCGCGGCGGTGGTGTGGTTGAGCAGGGCGGCGAGGGCGCGGCGGCGGGCCCGGCGGATGCGCCGGGTGTCCAGATCGGTCGGCGTGCGGTCCAGCATGGTGATGTGCGCGTCCAGCAGCTCGACGTCCGCCAGGATGACGGGCATCTCCCGCTCGATCGCGTCCAGCTCGGCGGCTGTCGGCTCCATGAAGTCGGCGAACGCGGTAACAGCGTCCTGAACAGTGACGATGTGCTCCATTGGGTCGTGTTCCTCTCAGCAGCGGAACGGCCCGTCGCGGCTCCCGGGGTGCCACCCGGGAGCCGCTTGCCGTTGGAGTCGGTTCCGGCTCCCCGCGCTCCCGCCCGTACGCCCTCACGCGTTGCGTGGAACGGACGGGCAGGAGAGGCAGCCGGCCGCAGCGGTGGTGCTGCGAAACCAGGGAGAGACGGACCGGGAGACTGCACAGGTGCCGCCGGCCGGTCCGGCGTCCAGCAGCACCCCAGATATGTCGTCGGTTCACACCGACCCCCGTAGATCGCAGGGAATCGACTTGATCTCTCGCGGCTCCGGACACGCCTCACTCCGCCTCCCTTGGACGGCGCGCCATTGCCGTGCCGCTCAGACGTCACTCGCTGAACGGCGCTCCCATCCCTTGCGGGTGTCATGGACCGGGTGCAGCCCAATCACCGGGGTCCCCGTGATCCGGTCCCTGGGTCCACGCCCGAGGGTCAGACCAGCGGCTTAGCCGATGACACCGATCGATCCGTGAAGACGACGGACTTTGACGTCTCCCCTACCGCACGGGCCGCGTGTAGGCGGGACCGGCGGGGCTATTTGTGCAGGTCGAACAGCCGCGATGACACTCCCTCCAGCTTGCCTAGGGGGGGTTGCATCCGCGCTTGATAGGTACGGTAGGCAAACTAATGGCTGCGCGCAACCCCCTCTCGCGGTACAGTCTGATAGCCCCCCTAGGCGACGATTGGAGAGTCGTGCACGACGACATGGAGCGGGTCTCTGACATCGGAGATCCGGTCGACCGGGCCAAGGCGGCAATCGACCTGATGGCGACGTATCAGGGGTGGGTGCTGGAGCTGTCCCGCGTTCGCCGCGAGGCCATCGAAGAGGCGCAGGCGTCCGGCATGACCCAAGCGGAAATTGCATCGCGACTCGGAGTGAGCCGCGGGCGTGTCGGTCAGCTAGCGTCCGCCGGCCCGCCGCCGGAACGAGCGTTCTTCGGCACTGACCTCGTGACCGTCTCCCTCGGCGGCAAGTACGAGGGCGGAAAGACGCCAGACCAGAACCCTGGTGAGGTCGTAGCCAGGGAAGACCTCGACAACTTCGAGCACCTGCGCAAGTTGCTGAGCGGCATGAAGCTCGATACCCAGTACGAGGTGATTCCGCCCTCCGGCATCGTCAACCTGAACCGTGACAACCATGTGGTTGTCTGCGGTCCGCGCCTGTCGCCCATCGTGGCTCAGGTACTGGAAGGGGACGACAATCTGCGGTTTGAGAAGGACCACGCCTGGCACCTGGTCGACCAGAAGGCGGGGCAGCAGTACCGGTCCCCGATGGACGAAGACGGGTCCGCAGGTGACTTCGGCTACCTCGGCCGGCTACCTCGGCTCGATGGGCGCGGGACCTTCCTCTACATCGCCGGTATCCACGCCATCGGCGCGAACGGAGTCGTCCACTACTTGGAGCACAACCTTGCTGAGCTGTATCGAGAAGTCCGCACGAAACGCTTCTCCACGCTCATCTCGTGCCGCTACAACCCTGAGACCTTTGAAGTGCTGGAGAGCCGCAGGGTCACCCCGCTGTACCGACACGAAGGCTGATCATGCGCGTCTGGTTTGACTCACTGGCCGGCGGCGCCAACCCCAACGAGGATTGGGTGGGCGGCTCACCGGACCTAGCCGTGGTGCTAGACGGGCTAAGCACCGCCGGGCTGTCCACAGGATGCCGTCACGGTGTTCCGTGGTTCGTGGCCCACCTGGGAGGGCACCTCATGGCCGCTCTCGCAGAACCGAGCACGACGTTGTCCGACGGGTTGGCTCTCGCCCTTGAGCGGGTCGCAGCACTCCACCCGGGCTGCGACCTTGCCGACCCAGGTACACCGTCCGCCACAGTCGCAGTACTACGACAACGGCACGCAGTGCTTGACTACCTCGTGCTCGCTGACTCGCCCGTGGTGCTCGAAGGGGCCAAGGGTGGCCACACGGTGATTACTGACCTTCGCGTGGACGATGTACTGCCAGACCTCCGGGCGGAAGTGGAGAGCTACGAAACCCACACCCCGGGGCACAGAGAGGCCGTACAGCGATTGGTGCTCGCTCAGCGGCAAGTGCGCAACACACCAGACGGCTACTGGGTGGCCGGCACCAATCCAGAGGCAGCGCAGCACTGCCTGACCGGCTCGGCGATGCTCCGCGACGTACGTTCCGCTGCAGTGATGTCCGACGGGGTGTCAAGGCTGGTCACGGAGTACGGGATGGCTACCTGGGATGAGATGTTCGCGACCCTCCGGACGGACGGTCCCCGAGGGCTGATCGAGACCGTACGCAAGACGGAGGCGACGGACCCGACCGGCCGCCGGTGGCCACGCTACAAATCCGGGGATGATGCGACCGTGGCTTACTGCCGGTGGTGACCTCGCCCGCGTCACCTGCAGCTACTCTTCTTCGAAAATGCGGCCCCGAGAGATGCCGCTGCAACGGCTGTTGATCTATCCAATGCATGGGTTCACGGTACCGAAGGAGGTGCCCGGCGACGTGACGCAGGCATACGAGTGGCTCGTGTCGCGTCGATTCACGAGCCGCCTCGTTCCGACAGATGTTCGCACCGCCCCCGTGCCCGATGCTTAGCGCGGCACTCTAGTTTAGATTCGCTTCGAATCCTATTTGCAGTGGAGTGAACGCTTTTAACGGTTCGAAAAAATCGACACGACCCCAGAAGGCAGATTCACGTCTTCGGTATTACTCCCGCCGTCGGGGATGTATCTAGGAGATCTGGAGCAAATCTGGCGGAATAGATCCAAGGGTACGCGCGATTCCTCGGCAAGTTCCCATGGGTCTACTCCCGAGGATTCCAGTAGGGCAACGGAGCCAGGTAGAAGTGATGGCTGTTCGAGTACAGGCATCACGCCGGGCTCCTGACGTCGCCAGCCCTTGGAGCTTAGGAACATCATTGCATTCCGGTATGTCACTTCGCTCATTTCACCCAATGCACGCGAGCGGTAAAGAAGCGCTTGCAAACTCACTCCCCAGACTTCTTTGAGGCGTTGAAATTGCCCCCAGTCAGCCTTGGTGGGCAAAAGCTCCGAGATTTGATCGCGCGGCATCAAGAATTCTGCCGCGAATCGATCCGCTTGAGACTCGATTTTTGCCGACCCTGGCTCTGCATCGGTATGCATTACCAGGTGTCCTAGTTCATGAGCCAGGTCGAAACGCTGCCTGTAGTAGTCGCGTTTTGC
The DNA here is from genome assembly GCF_042732315.1 of Streptomyces sp. NPDC059787. Taxonomy (NCBI): domain Bacteria; kingdom Bacillati; phylum Actinomycetota; class Actinomycetes; order Kitasatosporales; family Streptomycetaceae; genus Streptomyces; species Streptomyces sp. NPDC059787. The sequence goes on along the minus strand of NZ_JBHWHX010000025.1, from coordinate 63,476 downwards.
TGGGTTGAGTACCACTACTGGTCGAGACATGCCTTCGAATGAATAGGCGTCAACGCTTGCGCTTGCGGGTGCGCTGAAGACCACAAGAACGCCTCTATTTTCGGCGGCTCGCACGAGGTGCGGAATAGGCCCAGTAGGTAGCTCCCAGGTTGACCGGAGGAGATTCGCGGCTTCCTCGGGAGAGTCTTCGTCGCTTCGAATCTCGAAATTCGGAACCTCGGCGGAGGGAAACTCTACGTGCCTCTCCAGTGTTGCGGACACCTCTACCGTGGCCAGTCCGTAAGCGAGGGCCTGGTCTCTTGCCAGTTGTGTGGTGGATCGCAATGACCGAAAGTGAGCGACTACATCCGAGAAGTCCAGCTCAACTGGACCTGGCAGGAAGAAGGATGGATCCACTCCGAGAGCCAGGCTCAGCTGTGCAACGGTTGCTGGAGCTGGCCGTTTCGTGTTCTTTTCGTACGAAGCAATCGCTGTGGGGGTTTTATCGACTTTGTCGGCCAAGGCGTTCTTACGGAGGCCCGCCAACTGGCGGGCCAAGCGCAAGCGCCTTCCGTCGAAGAGGTGCGCTACATCACCGACCTGGACCGGGGACCGGTGACGAGAATTCATGCCTAACCACTCGTTTCGTTACTATGGCGCTCCTTCGGCGTCTTACGCAGGCGCACGGGAGCATCGGAGACGACTTCGTTCGGGTTCGGAGTGTACGGCTGCGGGTCGCGCCCGATAGGCATACCCCCTCCAAGCGTTGGAGGATTGGCGATCAGGTCATGGCGCCAGTGCCACGACTTGCGCCGGACCAAGTTGGGCCTTCCGAAGAAGAGTTCGCGCGTCCGAAGTTCCTCATGGATGCTGTGAGCGAGCACGAACGTGTCGATGCCGTCGTCTTCCTCCGGGTCGATGACCGCAGGCATATCCAGGTACCCATCCATGACGAGTGCGCCCGCGGAGAAGAGGTCCTCTGGCGGATCGGGATCCGGGTATGAAGCTACGCGCCGCTTCGTTTCGCTCTTGCGGGCCCACGGGATCTTCCGAACTTGCCCGAACTCGAAAGACTGCAAGAGCCATCGCCGTGTTCCGAACAGCCATCCCGGCGAGGTGTTCAGCGGGGCGTAGGAGACGAGATCGGGTGGGAGTTGGGGCATCGCGTCGGCATCCTCAGGGTCCAAACCCTCTCTGACCGCCTCCATGCCGGCGCCGGCTGGCTGGCCTGCGGGGAGGAGATAGTCACCGCATGAGAAAACTCGGTCCATGCGGTCGCAGATGAGTCCGTGAGCTACGTAGCCGATAGTGCCCGGCTTGTGCCCCTTGCGCGGGTCGTAGATCCGCATCGTGTCCGCGTAGGCGGAGGTCGCTGCCCAGGTGATGCCAGCAAGCACACCCGGTTTCGAGAGGTCGTCAACGACCTGCTCCTGCTCGGTCATGGCTGCACTGTAGCCGAAAGCAGTAATCTGCGCATCAAAGTGAACCACCGGCTCGTCGTGGCGTCGTCTGGCGAACCGCGGGTGTCGACCTGGGCAAGGCGAAGAGAAGTATGTGCTCGCAAGGCGGGCGGGAGGCTGCTCTTCTTCGCGAGTGAGGAGGACCGACCAACAATGACAGCCCTACCGCAGGTCAGTTGAGGTGCGCAGCCCGCTGACCAGGCGCGAGAAACAAGCCTGCCGGGCTACACGGCCCAGTCTCCGCCTCACGCCGGTGAGCACGGTTCAAGGGGCGGTTGCTCACCAGAGGGCGGTGGGAATCTGTTGCGTTAGGTCATCTTCAGTGAGGCTGTCGGCCATTTGCTCGGCCTCCACAAGATGCTGCTCTACCAGATCCCACGTGTTGTACCCATACCTGAAGACAATCGCGGAGGCTGGCCTGCGTATGTAACGGTCTTTGAACCGCGCGCCGAACCAGAACTCGATCGTGGCCTCAGCTCCTGATGCGTCCGGGATGATCGCAAGGCCCACCATGCGTGTCAGGCGGTCATCCTTGCCGGCCGCAGAACTGAATGACCACTCCAAGGCTCCGTGACGGTCGCCCCCTCTGTTGACGGTCATGTACCGGTCGCGGTTGGGCACTTTGCTGTGCTCCATCTGCGGCTGAGCGTACGCCAGCCAGTCCAGGAGCGTGCTCTCTCTGGGGGTGTGGCTCATGTCTCTGGGCGCGTAGCTCATGACAGGGCCACCTCCCACTTCGACAGAATCGCCTTACGGTCGAATCCTCGCAGAAGAATGTACTCGATTCCCATGCCCCACCATATGAATCTGGGTCCCGCCACGCCATCCAGTGCTCTTGGGTCCAGTACCAACGCGTAAGGTCTCGGCACCGTCACGCCTGGTAGCTCCAGATTGCTTATGACCTGGTCTGGTGGGTACGGCGTCGGTGTGGTGTAGATCTCGCGGTCAGTCCCCCACCGAAAGGCGGAGAGGTCCGTCAGGGTGCAGTACCTCAGAAGCACTCGGCCCCCCAACTCCCGAGAGACGTCCCGCCCATTTCGTACGTTTAGTTTCGCGATGGGGGTATCCGGTGGGGCAATGTTGCGGTGCCCGATCATCTGAGCGTCCATGTTTGTCGCCAGGAGGCTCACAGGTATCGCCATCGTCATACCACCTCCGTAGGTCAACCCTCGCACCGGTAAGCGCGCAACGCATCCCGAGCCCCAGAGCCAACGGACGATGTGCCGCTGCCCCTACGGAACGCAGAGCTTCGAGGCGCCGTTGGGCTCGGGCGCCCGTCTCAATCGCCACTGTCCGGCAGCGTTCACGGGGCCCCGCCCGGAGGGTGGCCGTGGACGGCCCCGAACTCTGTCGCCGGATGAAGGTTGCTCTTCTTCGTGAGTGAGGTCGGGTTGACGGCGCCGGGCCCCCTCTGGGCCCTCCGAGGCCAACCGACGACGACCAACAACGACCAACAACGACAGTCCAACCGCAGGTCAGTTCAGGTGCGCGGCCCGTTGACCAGGGGCGGAAAACGGGCCCGCCAGACCCAGGGCAAGAAGAAGTAGGCCCACGTCTTCAAGGCCCCTGCCCGCTGTTTCCTCGCGGGCTGGGGCCTTGTTGCTGCGTCGGGGACGCCTCTGGACCGCCGGAGGTGCCACCGCTCACCAGGCTCCTGGGTCCCTGACGGGACCCGTACCTTCGCTCACCGACCTGGGTTCCTCCGCCTCTCCGGCAGTCCGGTGCGCTCCGGCCTCGATCAGCCGGGCCAGGTTCAAGGGCGCGCGGAGCACGGCGGCCGACGGCATGGGGGCGGCCCGGTAGGACCCGGCTCCGTACGCCGGTTGGTCGACGACGTCCGGGCGGGGCGCCCCCAGGCAGGTGCCGTGTCCCAGGCCGTTCACATCCTGTGCACGCCGGTCCTCCGCCGCCGCACGTCACACGTCGTGGCCGGGAGGTCCGTTCGGTCAGGGGCGTTCGTAGAGCTGCAGGAGGCCGCCGACGGAGAAGCACGAGGCGCCGGTGAGGGTGGTCCAGTTCGCGAGGCCGGCGTTGACGAGGCTGCCGGTGGCGGGACGGGTGTAGGCGGCGAGCGCCGAGACCATGAAGAGGACGGAGCCGAACTGGTTCACGGCGACGATCCACCAGCCGAGGCTGCGGCGGCGGAAGCAGAGCCGGCCGTGGCAGATCTCGGCGAACGCGAGGTGGCCGGAGATCAGGAAGAGCACGCAGCCGATCACGTCCGGGGTCCAGATCAGCCGGTTGATCTGCTGGACGCTCAGGCCCTGGATGAAGGAGTCCAGCAGGTTGACGGCGAACACCAGGGTTCCGGCGAACAGGACGAACGCGCTCAGCCAGTCCGCCCGCGTCGGCTCGTAGCTCCACCAGCACCAGCGCCGGGTGACCAGCAGGCCTTCGCCGCCGGGTACGTGGCGGGGAGCGTTGACGACCTGGAGCAGGGAGACGTAGCCGCCGGTGTTGAAGAAGAGCCCGCCGGCGAAGTAGACCGACGCGCACGTGGTGGCGTCCCCGGAGCCGAACTGGGCGACGCCGGCACCGACCGCGAAGAGGGCGCCGCCGATGACGAAGGCGGTCGCGGCGACGGCGTTGAGCCCCCGCAGACGGCGCAGCGCGACCTCGTCGGCGCTGGTGCGACGGCTGCCGGGCACGCCGGGCGTGTGGACCGTGAGGGTTCCGCGCCGCCGTGCGGGCCGCGACTCCCACACGGCTGTGCCGCCGCCGGGAAGACGCCAGGTGAGCCGGGTGGTGAAGGGCCCCGCGCCCTCGGCGTGCTGCTCGGCGGAGCTCATGCGGGCGGGATGGCGGCGATGCCGCCCTCTTCCTCGGGGCTGATGGGGGAACGCCGCTTGCCGCCACGCCACCACAGCAGACGGCCGTAGGTGGAGACGATGACGAGGGCGGCGCCGAGGACGACGTAGACGCTGAGGACGATGAGCGGCTGGGTGATGGCGTTTCCGTCGAAGTAGAGGGTGTTGCGGATCAGGGCCGTCCCGTTCCACGGGGGCAGGACCGGGCCGAGGTACTGCCGGAAGGCCGGCAGGTGGGCGGTTCCGTTGACGCCGCCGGTGGAGGGGTTGCCGAAGAAGACGACGACGACGGTGACCAGAGTGCCGAGGGGGCCGATCAGACTCTGCAGGGTCGCCGCCAAGAGCGCGACGGCGAGACAGATGAGGGCGAACTCCCCCCACAGCGGCCGGAAGTTGCTGCCGACGTCGGGGTGGGCCCCCAGGATCGGACCGGTGATCACGTTGCACACCAGGGCGGCGACGACCGCGTAGCAGACGAGGCTGAGGACGCGTCTGCGGGCCGCCGCGGTGCCGGTGCGCTGCATGGCCAGGGTGGAGCCGAGATAACCGGCCACGAGCAGTACGAACACCGCGATGCCCGGGACGACGCCGAGCGGGTCTTCCTTGGGGAGTTTGTCGACCACCTTGAAGGCGAGGTGCCGGCCCTGAGCTCTGGCGGCCTGTTCGTAGAGGGCGGGCATCTGTCCCGGGGCGACCAGGCTCGCGGCCTCGGCGATCACGAGGGTGTTGCTCTGCGCCACGAATCCGCCGTAGATCTCCGTGCGATGGGCCGCTTCTTCCAGAGCGGCCTGGTCCTTGTACCGGTGGATCCTCAGCGAGATCTTCTCCTGGACGGCCGTGGTCAGCGGCGAGCTGCCCGTCACGCCCCACGGAAGGTCGCGGGCGACCACGGCGTGCTGCGCCGACACATAGGTGGTGATCATGACGGTGGCCATGACCAGCGCGATCAGCAGGCCGCCGAGCAGTGCCCGCCAGGACGGCGGCCTCGGTCCCGCGTCCGGTTCCGGGGACACCCCTGTGCCGCTCCCGCTGCTCGCGTCCGCGTTCCTGCCGGAGCCACCTCGTGCTTCGCTCATGTCACTTCCCGGGTCACTGGACGCATGGGGCGGCTGGCCTGTGCACTCCCGATCGCGCGGCAACCTCGCAAAGGCAAACCGCGCGTAATGGGTATTTTGGTCTTCCCCTCCGCGGGAACGGCAACCGGAGTGGCTGGAGGTCCGGCCCCGGGGCGGACCGCTTCACCCGGGTGGAGTACGCCCGGTGTCGGGCACGGGCTCCCGTTCGTAACCTCCGAAAGGGAGACCACAGGACAACGCGAGAGGGGCCGGCGGTGGCTCTGCACGACGCCCAGGGGACGGCCGCGGATCCGGCCGCCGACATCTTCACGTCGCCGATCAGCGAGAAGCCCCTGCCCAAGCGGGCGATGCCGGAGTTGCCGGCGCCCCCGCACGTCGTCCACCAGCTACTGCGCAACGAACTGCTGCTCGACGGCAACGCGGCCCAGAACCTGGCCACGTTCTGCACCACCTGGATCGACGACGAGGTCCGCCGCCTGATGGACCTGTGCCTCGACAAGAACATCGTCGACAAGGACGAGTACCCGCAGACCGCGGAGATCGAGTCCCGGTGCGTCAACATCCTCGCCTCCCTGTGGCACGCCCCGCTCGGCGCCGACGACGCCGAGCCCGCCGTCGGATGCTCCACCACCGGCTCCAGCGAGGCCGCCATGCTCTGCGGCCTCGCCCTGAAGTGGCGCTGGCGCGACCGCCGGCGCGCCGCCGGCCGGCCGGCCGACCGGCCGAACCTGGTGTGCGGGCCGGTGCAGGTGTGCTGGGAGAAGTTCGCCCGCTACTTCGACGTGGAGCTGCGCCAGGTGCCGGTGGAACCGGGCGCCACCGGCCTCCAGGCGCACCAACTGCGCCAGTACGTCGACGAGAACACCATCGGCGTCGTGGCGATCCTCGGGGTGACCTACACCTGCACCTACGAGCCGGTGGCGGAGATCGCGGCCGAACTCGACCGCATCCAGGCGGAGACCGGCCTGGATGTCCCCCTGCACGTGGACGCGGCATCCGGCGGGTTCATCGCGCCCTTCCTCCACCCCGGCCTGGAGTGGGACTTCCGACTGGCGCGGGTCGCCTCGATCAACGCCTCCGGCCACAAGTACGGCATGGCCCCGCTCGGCGTCGGCTGGGCCCTGTGGCGCGACAAGGCGGCCCTGCCCGAGGACCTGGTCTTCCACGTCGACTACCTCGGCGGCGACATGCCCACCCTCGCCCTGAACTTCTCCCGCCCCGGTGGCCAGGTCGTCGCCCAGTACTTCATGTTCCTGCGCCTGGGCCGCGAGGGATACCGGCGCGTGTACCAGGCGTGCGCCGACACCGCACAGCACCTCGCCCGGCAGGTCGCCGACATGGGCCCCTTCACCCTGCTCTACGACGGCACCGGAGCACTGCCCGCCGCCTCCTGGACCCTGACCGACCCCGCCTCGACCGGCTGGAGCCTGTACGACCTGTCCGACCAGCTCCGCATGCGCGGCTGGCAGGTCCCCTCCTACCCGCTCCCGCCCGACCGCCAGGAGACCGTGATCCAGCGCGTCCTCGTACGGCACGGCGTCGACCGCGACGAGATCGAACTCCTCGCCCAGGACATGCGCAGGGCGATCAAACACCTCGACCAGGGGCACCCCCACGACTCGGCCCGCGTCGGCTTCCACCACTGATCCCGCTCCGGCCGCGTCGCAAAGGGTGATCACAGCTTCCCGAGCTGTGGACTCGGGCATCGTCGCCGTGTGCCGGCCGTCGCGGCTCGCTCCGGTCGACGGCGTTGGCAGCGTGGCCGAGAGCGGTGCCGGCCGACGGAGGCGCACGCTCGCGGGGAACCCCGGACCGTACACCTCCGCGCGCAGCGAGGTTCCGTCCCGGAACCACTCGACCCGTACGACCCACTCGTCGTCGGACCGCCCGCGGACCGGCGTCCGGACCCGGCCGCACCGGCGGCCCTGCCGGAGTCCGTGCCGCTCGTCTGCGCCCCCGGCATCGAGCCGCGCACCCGTCAGGCCTGAGCCCTACTCCAGGAAGTCGGACCAGGCGGCCTGCTGGATGCCGGAGGCCGTGATGCCTCCGGAGGAACCGCGCAGGCGGAGGTCGTCGGTGAAGAGGTCGGCGTGGCCGTCACGGTCGGAGTCGCGCAGGCGCAGGTAGGAACCGAAGGACGCGTTCGCCTCCAGGCCGCCCGGCACACCCGAGGTGTTGCGGTCGATGAACTGCGACTTGGAGCCGGTGAGCCCGGAGGCGCTGCCGCGCAGGATGTGGACGGCGCCGGCGTCGGCGTGTTTGCCGATGTCCTCTCCGGGGACGGAGACGGCGAGGTCCGGGTAGCCGTCGCGGTTGACGTCGCCGACGGAGATCCGGGCGCCGAAGCGGTCGCCCCTCTCCATGCCGCCGGAGACGCCCGCGGTGTTCTGGTTGACGCGGGTGACGCTGCCGGGGCCGCTGGAACCACCGCGCCAGACGAGCACGCCGCCCGCGCCGTTGGCGTTGGGGTGTCCGAGGGCGATGTCCCCGTAGCCGTCCTTGTCGAAGTCGGCGATCCGGGCGTCGACCTCCCAGCTGGTGTCCTCGCCGGTGCCCATCCTGTAGGTCTTGCCCCGGGTGAGCGTGCTTCCGCCGCGGATGAACCAGGCGCCGGTGACGGTGTGCTGGTCTCCGTCCACCGCGCCGATGACCACGAGGTCGGAAGCCTTGTCCTTGGTGACCCGTCCGGCGGTCAGGTGCTCGGCGAACACCCTGTCGTTGCTGAGCTTGGTGACCTTGCCGCTGAAGCCTGACCTGGTGAACGAGCCGGTGTACACGTGCGCGGTGCGGTCGTTGATCAGGGCCAGGTCGGGCTTGCCGTCACCGTTGAAGTCACCGGCGACGAGGTCGAGACCCATCTGGCCGTACTTCCCGGGCGCCTTGTTCGGGACGGTGGTGCCTCCGGACAGGCCCTTCGCGGACCCCCAGAGGATCGTGGTCGCACCCTGCTCCTTGTTCGCGCCGATGTCCTCGCCGTAGACGCCGACGGCCAGGTCGCCGTATCCGTCGCGGTTGAAGTCGGCGGCCGCCAGCGCGTTGCCGAAGCTGTCGTCCCACTCGTTGGCGCCGGGGACGCCCGCGCTGTTCTGTGTGATGTTCTGCTTGCGCCCGTTCGGTCCGGTGGCCGTGCCGTAGATGATGCCGACGGTTCCGGATCCGTCGTTGCCCGCGTCGGTGACGCTCTGTCCGTAGGCGTAGTCGCGGTAGCCGTCACCGTTGAAGTCGTCGGCGTACTTGGCGGGGGCCGCGGACGCGGTGGGGGCGGCGAGGAGCGGTGTGCAGAGCGCCGCTGCGAGGGCGGAAGCGGCTGCGAGGGCGGTACGCGAGGAGGGCATGATTCTCCGAGGTCCGAGAAGCGTCCTGTGGACGGACACTTGAACTGCGATCTTGGACGCGTACGGACCGTCAATGGTTGTACGCCGGCCACGACCGCTTTCCCCGGCTCCGGACGGGTCGGTGCGGCTCAAGACCTCCGTGGAAGTCGGGGACCGCACTGACATCACCGCCGCCGCCGCGATATTCGCTTGCGGCCCGGGGTACCGCTCAGCATCGTGGGCCCGGTGAGCGATGCGCCGGAGCGATGGAGCCAGGCCAGTGTCCACCCCGACATGTGGGCGGACCCCGACGACGATCCCCGGGAGAGTGACGGGGCCGGGCCGGAGGGTGAGCTGGCGACGTTGCAGGACTACCTGCGGAGCTACCGGCTGACCCTGGAGATGAAGTGCGAGGGGTTGAGCCCGGAGCAGCTGGCGTGCCGGTCGGTGCCGCCGTCGACCATGTCCCTGCTGGGGCTGGTCCGGCATCTCGCGGAGGTGGAGCGGGACTGGCGGGGCTGGTTCCGGCCCGGCGGACCGGAACCGAAGCTGTACGGGGCGCGTGACGCCGACTTCGACGGCGCCGTCGCCGATCAGGCGCTGGTCGACGGCGCCTTCGCCGACCTCGCCCGCGAACAGGCGGCCACCGACGCGGCGTTGGCCGAGTACCCGGACCTGGGCGCGCGGGTCGTCCGGGACGGCGACTCCGTACGCGAACTGTGGGTCCACCGCGTCGAGGAGTACGCCCGCCACTGCGGCCACGCCGACCTGCTGCGCGAGTGCGTCGACGGGCGGGTGGGGCAGTAGCACGCCCGACCGCGCCAGGTCACGGCTCCCGGTCCAGGACGCGGGGCAGCCCGGAAGGGGATCTCGCCGGACTCGAGGAGTCCGATCAGGTACGGACGGGACACGCTGGGCATGTCGGCGGCCTGGCGGGTCGTCAGCTCCGCGTCGACCGGCATGATCTGAACGCCCTGTCCGCTGTCGGCACCGGACCCGGGTTTGCCGGACCGGCAAACGCGCTCGGGTCTTCGGGGTGGTCTTCCGCATGATCGAGGCATGGCGGACCACGGTCCTGGAGGAGGGCGCATGAGCAGGAAAGCCACGGAGATCACGCACCGGCTGGTTCCCTCGCCCGGGGGCCGGATCCATCTCGCGGAGCAGGGGACCGGGCCGCTGGTGCTGCTCGTGCACGGCTTCCCGGAGTCCTGGTACTCCTGGCGGCACCAGCTGCCGGTGCTCGCGGCGGCGGGGTACCGCGCGGTCGCCGTCGACGTACGCGGGTACGGGCGCTCCTCCAGGCCGGCCGCGACGGACGCGTACCGGATGACGGCCCTGGTGGAGGACAACGTCGCGGTGGTGCACGCCCTGGGCGAGGAGTCGGCCGTGGTCGTGGGGCACGACTGGGGCGCGACCGTCGCCGCGAACTCCGCGCTGCTCAGGCCGGACGTCTTCCGCGCGGTGGGGCTGCTGAGCGTCCCGTACACCCCGCGCGGTGGTCCCCGGCCCCGTGACGTCTTCGCCGGGATGGGCGGTGACGAGGAGTTCTACGTCTCGTACTTCCAGGAGCCGGGCCGCGCCGAGGCGGAGATCGAGCCCGATGTACGGGGCTGGCTCGCGGGCTTCTACGCGGCGCTGTCCGCCGACACCATGCCCGCGCCCGGCGCTCCCGATCCGCACTTCGTCGGCAGGGGCGGGACGCTGCGCGACCGGTTCCCCGCGGGCCGGCTGCCCGGCTGGCTGAGCGAGCGGGATCTCGACGTCTACGCCGGGGAGTTCGAGCGCACCGGCATGACCGGGGCGCTCAACCGCTACCGGAACATGGACCGCGACTGGGAGGACCTCGCCGCCTTCGACGGCGCCCCGGTCACCCAGCCGTCACTGTTCGTCGGCGGCACCCTCGACGCCTCCACGACCTGGCTGTCCGACGCGATCGAGGCGTACCCGGTGACGCTGCCGGGCCTGGTCTCCTCGCACCTCCTCGACGGCTGCGGCCACTGGATCCAGCAGGAACGCCCCGACGAGGTCAACCGGCTCCTGACCGAGTGGCTGGCCGCCCTGTCGTGACGGCTTCGTGTCCCGTGGTCGGCGGACGGTTCACCTCCGCCGGGTATCCACCTGACCGGACGCACTCGCGTCGCAGGCCGGTCGTCACGGGGGGATGTCATGAGAGGACCGCGCGGGACCGTACTCACGGCGTCGGCGCTGCTGTGCGCGCTGCTGCTCGCGGGCTGCGCCAAGCCCGACCGGACGGAGATCGTCACATGGACCGACGAACACGGCCGGGCCTGTACGGGTGTGGCGGTGGTCGACTCCGAGGACGGTGACCGCGAGGTGACCGGCATCGACTGCGACTACCCGCCGGAGGGCAGGCAGCCGGGCCGCGAGACCTCCGCCCCGCTGCCCGGCTGAGGCGCTCACGGCGCGACGGCGGTCGGGCGCAGGTACGGGTCCGTTCCGTGAGTTCTTCGACAAGGGCGTCGTCCCCGGTGTCGGCGAGGGCCACCGCATCCTGCTCTCGCAGAGCTTCGTGGGGCACAGCCCCACAGCCCGCGCCCAGGTCACCGGTCTTTCCTGCGGCCCTCTCCCCAGTCCCCGGCCGGGCAGCGCCCCCATGGCGTCCGCCCACCGCGCCCGGCACACCGGCCAGGTGTGCGAGGGCGAGCCGCGTCCGGCCCACGCCGCCTCGTCATCAATGTGAAAGCGGACGCGGCTCAACGCCTCACGGGTGCATCCGCGCACCCTTGAGGACCTTGTCCACCGCGTTCCTCGGGCCGTGGAGCGACAGGCCCACCAGGTCCAGGTCCGCCGTGCCCACGGCGCGGACCGCCGCGCGGTTGGCCTCGTCATGGCCCGTGGCGAACAGGTCGGAGGTGAAGACCGCGCGGGGCAGGGCGCGGGAGAGGGCGCGTGTGTGGGCCGCCTTCAGCACTTCCTTCGTGCCCTGGAAGACCAGGACCGGCTGGCGGAACATCGGCAGGTACGGCACGTCGTCCGCGTCCTCGTAGGGTGCGCCGATCAGCTCGGGGAGCCGGGTGCCCAGGCCGCTGACCAGGAACGCGGTGACGTTGAGGCGCTGCCAGGGCTCCAGGTCCTCGCGCAGCAGTACGGCGATCTTCGTGTCGAAGCGAGTGCTCATGCCCTGAGACTGCCGATCGGGGCCGGCCCGCGTCTTGTACGTTGTTTGCATGTCCTCCCGGGCGAGCGTGTCCGCCTGGCGGCCCCGTGTTCCGGGCGTCGTCGAGGTGTTCCACGCCCGCTTCACCGAGTACGCCTACCCGATGCACGTCCACGACGCCTGGACGCTGCTCATCGTGGACGACGGCGCCGTACGGTACGACCTCGACCGGCACGAGCACGGCACCCCGCACGACACCGTGTCCCTGCTGCCGCCGCACGTCCCGCACAACGGCGCCCCCGCCACCTCCGACGGCTTCCGCAAGCGGGTGCTGTACCTCGACGGCCACCATCTCGCCGACGGTCTCATCGGGGCCGCCGTCGACCGGCCCGATCTGCGCGATCCCCTGCTGCGGCGGCGCGTCGGGCAGGTGCACTCCGCGCTCGTGCGGCCCGGGGACGAGCTGGAGGCCGAGAGCAGGCTGACGCTGGTCGGGGAGCGGTTGCGGGAGCATCTGCGGTCCCGGGAGGTCCTCGGCGCGCCCCGGCGGGACCCCGTGCTCGCGCGGCGGCTGCGGGAGCTGCTCGACGAGCGGGTCGTGGACGGTGTGAGCCTGGCGGAGGCCGGCGGGACGCTGTCCGCCCATCCCGCGCACCTCGTACGGGCGTTCAGCGGGGCCTACGGCATCGCGCCGCACCAGTACCTGATGTCCCGCCGGGTCGGCCGTGCCCGGCGGCTGCTCCTGGAGGGACGGTCACCGGGCGAGGTCGCCGTCGCCACCGGCTTCTACGACCAGGCGCATCTCACCCGGCACTTCCGCAAGCTGGTCGGGGTCACGCCGGGGCGTTACCGCGCGGAGGGCCGGTGACCCCCGCGGAGGCGGGTCACCGGTCCCACGGGGGTCACCTCACGTCGACGTAGTCGCCCGTCGCCGTCGCCCCGCCCGTCGTGGACGTCTCGCCGAAGGTCCAGCGCCAGTAGCCGTCGGTGGTGGCCTTCACGGTGGTCTTCAGGGAGCCCGTGGAGTTCGCCCGTACGGTCTTGACCGTGGTGTAGGTGCTGGTGCCCGCCTTGCGGAACTGGAGCTTGGCCAGCTTGTCGGGATAGCCGACGTACGCCTCCTTGCCCCAGTCGGCGCGGGTGAGCCTGCCCGTCACGGTGAGCGTCCTGTTCCTGGCGACCGGTTCCGGCGAGGCGTTGACCGTGGCCCGCGCGGCGCGCTTGACCTGGACCGTGCCGAGGCCGGTCAGGTTCTCCTCGGCCTTGAGCCTGGTCTCCGATCCCGGGGCCCAGAGGCGGACGTTGACCGCGATCTTCCAGGTGGTGGCGTCCTTGGTGGAGTCCAGGGTCCAGCGGGGGTCGATGTAGAGGTCGCCCTCGACGTTCGCCGAGCCGGGGGTGTCGTCGTAGTAGACGACGTGGCCCGTGCGGATGCCGCTCTCCGCGCCCTTGGCGGCCGTGGTGTCGTGGTACAGGAACGGGAACGCGGTGACGTCGCCGGACGTGTAGCCCGCGGGCCAGGTCATGCGGAAGCCGAGGCTGGGGTACTTCTCCTCGGAGATGCCCACGACGATGGGCTTGCCCTTGTTGACGACCATGTTCGTCACCGTGACGCCGGTGTCGGCCGCCTGTGCGGGCGTCGCGGTGAGCACCCCGAGGGCGAGCGCTCCGGTGAGCGCGGCCGTCAGGGTGGATCTGCCTGTGCGCATGCACGTCTCTCTTCATGCATGGGACCCCTGAGAGCGGGGCCCGGATCGCGGCAGATTAACAGCCCGCGGCCGTACGCACGTTCGGTGCCCTTGCCGTGACCTGCGCGGTCGTCACTCGCCCGAGGGGCGCCGCAGCAGGTGTGTGAACGCGTCCAGGTTGCGGGTGGACTCGCCGCGCGACACCCGCCAGTCGTACTCCTTGCGGATCGCCGAGGCGAAACCGAGCTCCAGGAGGGTGTTGAAGCTGCCGTCGGCGGCCTCCAGGACCTGGCCGAGGAGGCGGTCGAGTTCCTCCGCGGTGACGGCGGCCAGAGGCAGGCGGCCGGTGACGTAGATGTCGCCGAGCGGGTCGACGGCGTAACTCACGCCGAAGAGCTTGAGGTTGCGCTCCAGGAGCCAGCGGTGGACGCCGCTCTCGTTCTCGTCGGGGTGGCGGACGACGAAGGCGTTCAGGGAGAGCGTGTGCCGGCCGGCGATCAGGGACACGGTGGTGGAGAGCTTGCGGGTGCCGGGGAGCTTCACCACGTAGCTGCCGGGCGCGGGACTCTCCCACTCCAGCTCGGCGTCCTTCAGGACGCCCTCGATGACCCGCGTTGCCTCCGTCGCCTTGTCAGCCATGGTGGGAGCGTACGTGACGGCGGTGGGCCTGGGTCGCGGCCGTGTAGACGTCGGCGGTGGCCGCGGCGGAGGTGTCCCAGCCGAAGGACCGGGCGTGCCGGGCGGCGGCCTCGCCCATGCGGTCGGCGAGGTGCGGGTGGTCGGCGAAGTCGCCCAGCACGCGCGCGTAGGCGTCCGGGTCGTGGCCCTGGACGAGGAAGCCGGTGTGCCCGTCCCGTACGGCCACCGGGAGGCCGCCGACCGCTGCCGCGAGCACCGGGGTGCCGGCGGCCTGTGCCTCTATGGCGACCAGTCCGAAGGACTCGCTGTAGGACGGCATGACGAGCACGGACGCCGCGCGGAACCAGTCCGCGAGCTGCTCCTGCCCGACGGGCGGGCAGAACCGTACGACGTCGGCGATGCCGAGCCGCGCGGCGAGCTTCTGCAGCCCCTCCGGCTTGGCGAGGCCGCTGCCGCTGGGGCCGCCGACCACCGGGACGCAGAGGCGTGGGCGCAGCTCGGGGCGTTCGCCGAGCAGGGCGGCCACCGCGCGGAGGAGCACGTCGGGGGCCTTGAGGGGCTGGATGCGGCCCGCGAAGAGCGGGATCAGGGCCTCCTGCGGGAGGCCGAGGCGGGCCCGCGCGGCGGCGCGGCCGTCGGCCGGGCGGAAGCGGGAGAGGTTCACGCCGGGGTGGACGACGGCGACCTTGCCGGGGTCGGCCGCGTAGTGCCGTACGAGTTCGTCGGCCTCCTCGGCGGTGTTGGCGATCAGCCGGTCGGCGGCGGCGACGATCTGGGTCTCGCCGATGACGCGGGCGGCGGGCTCGGGCGTGTCGCCGACGGCCAGGTTGGCGTTCTTGACCTTGGCCATGGTGTGCATGGCGTGCACCAGGGGCACGCCCCAGCGCTGGGCGGCGAGCCAGCCGACGTGGCCGGAGAGCCAGTAGTGGGAGTGGACCAGGTCGTAGTGGCCGGGGCGGTGGTGGGCCCAGGCCTGCATCACGCCGTGGGTGAAGGCGCAGAGCTGGGCCGGGAGCTCCTCCTTGGCGAGGCCCTCGTAGGGGCCCGCGTCGACGTGCCGGACGAGGACGCCGGGGGCGAGTTCGACGGTGGGCGGGAGGGCGGCGGCGGTCGCGCGGGTGAAGATCTCGACCTCGATGTTGATCGCGGCGAGGCGCTGCGCGAGCTCCACGATGTAGACGTTCATGCCGCCCGCGTCGCCGGTGCCCGGCTGGTGGAGCGGGGAGGTGTGCACGGAGAGCATCGCCACGCGGCGGGGCCTGCGGTGCAGCCGCAGCCGCGGGGACGCGGCGGGGGAGCGCCGTCCGAGCCTCGCGATGTACTGGCTCACGTGGCGTTCCTCCTCGCTGCGGGCATGGCTGGCGGAGGGTGTGCGGCCCTCGGCGACGTCAACGTCCGAAAACCGCGTCCTCATTTCCGGACGACGTCTCCGGTTCGGGTTTTTGCCGAATCATTACCGGCGGTCGCTCAACCGTTCGAGAGTGGGCCGCGTCACCCCCATCGGTGCCGTTTCCGGGTACCCGCATACTCGTCCGTATGACAGCCCGCGCCACTTCCCGCCCCATAGGCACGGTGACGCGCGGGACGACCAACCCCAACCGCCTGCGCCGCATGGACCGCTGGATCGCGGCCACGCACGGCGCGGAACTGCGCCGCGCGGCCGATCCCGTAGCCGTCGACCTCGGCTACGGCGCGGCCCCCTGGACGGCGGTCGAACTGCTGCACCGGCTGCGCACCGCGGCACCCCGCGCGCGGGTGACGGGCGTCGAGATCGAACCGGCCCGGGTCGCGGCGGCACGGCCGTACGAGCGCGAGGGGCTGGTCTTCCTCCTCGGCGGCTTCGAGGTCCCGGTTCCCGGACGGCCGGTGCTGGTCCGCGCGGCGAACGTGCTGCGCCAGTACGACGAGGCCGAGGTCGCCGCCGTGTGGCGGCGGCTGTGCGCGCGGCTCGCCCCCGCCGACCCGGCGACCGGATCGCGCGGCGGGCTGCTGGTCGAGGGGACCTGCGACGAGATCGGGCGCCGGCACGTATGGGTCGCCCTCGGCCCCGAAGGGCCGCGCACGGTCACCTTCGCGACCCGCCTCGGCTCCCTGGAGCGCCCCTCCGACCTGGCGGAACGCCTGCCGAAGGCGCTCATCCACCGCAATGTGCCGGGCGAACCGGTGCACGCCTTCCTGCGCGACTTCGACCGCGCCTGGGCCGCCGCCGCGCCCTACGCCTCGTACGGCGCACGGCAGCGCTGGATCCGGGCGGTGCGGGACCTCACGGCCGACTGGCCGGTGTCGGACGGGCCGGGGCGGTGGCGGCAGGGGGAAGTGACGGTGCGGTGGGAGGCGCTGGCGCCGCAGGGGTGACTCCGTGGCGACACGGAGCGGGAACGATCCGTGTGAGCCGTTCGTCACACGGACGGGGTGATCGCCACGCCGGGGATGCCGGGGAACACCGGGGAGCGGGAGACGGGAAGTACTCCCTCTGTCGTTTCGCGCGTCGGCATGACAGCAT
The DNA here is from genome assembly GCF_042732315.1 of Streptomyces sp. NPDC059787. Classification (NCBI taxonomy): domain Bacteria; kingdom Bacillati; phylum Actinomycetota; class Actinomycetes; order Kitasatosporales; family Streptomycetaceae; genus Streptomyces; species Streptomyces sp. NPDC059787. Next base: position 46,892 of record NZ_JBHWHX010000025.1, on the reverse strand, counting down.
CCACCGGGCGACCATAAGTTACTGACGGTTAATCAACGGGGGTGCGAGTCATGGAGACGGCCAGGCGCGGGTTGCTCACGACGGCTGTGACCGTGGTCTGCGCGGTCACCGTACTGGCCCTGCCCGGTACGGCGTTCGCGGCCCCCACTCCCCCGCCGTCCCCGGGTACGACCGCGAGCGTCACCGTGGTCCCCGACCAGGACAAGGAACTCGAGGCCGTACGCGAGAAGCTCGACAAGCTCTATCGCGCGGCGGCCGTCGCCACCGAGGAGTACAACGCCGCCGAGGAGAAGGCGCGGCAGCAGTCCGCCCAGATCGTCCGGCTGGCGAAGAAGATCGTCGAGGGCCGGGAGAGACTGGACGAGCTGAAGGCCCGCGCGGGCGCCGCGGCCGCCGCCCAGTACCGCGGCGGCGGACTTCCGCCCGAGGCCCACCTGATGCTGAGCGACGACCCGCAGGATTTCCTCGACGGCGCGGGCCGGGTGCGCCAGGGCGAGCACGCGACCAAGGGCCTGCTCGGGGAAATGACCCGCACCCAGCAGGACTTGGAGCAGTACGCGCAGGACGCCGAAGCGCAGATGACGAAGCTGGAGGCGGGCCGCAAGGCCAAGGCCGAGGCACAGAAGAAGATCGAGAAGCGGATCAAGGCGGCCGAGAAGGTCGAGTCCGAGCTGGAGCAGGTGGAGAAGGAGCGCCTGGCCCTGCTGGAGAAGCGGGCCGCCGCCGAGGCGCAGGCCTCGTGGCTGAGCTCCGGCATCCTCGACGAGATCAGGGGCAAGGCGACGGAGCAGGGCGCGAAGGCCGTCGCGTACGCCACCGCGCAGATCGGGAAGCCGTACCAGTGGGGCGCCGAGGGGCCGAACACGTACGACTGCTCCGGACTGACCTCCCAGGCCTGGATCTCGGCCGGGCGGAGCATGCCGCGCACCTCGCAGGCGCAGTGGAAACAGCTCGAGCGCGTCGACATCAAGGACATGCGCCCCGGTGACCTCGTCATCTACTTCGACGACGCCAGCCACGTGGGGATGTACGTCGGGGACGGCATGATCGTGCACGCCCCGCGCCCGGGGCGGACGGTGACGCTCGCGGGGGCCGGATCGATGCCGATCCTCGGGGTGGTACGGCCGGACGCGGACGCGAACTGAGCGGTTCGCGCCCTCCTGGCCGGCCGCTCAACACCCCGGTGACATGCGCCACGTGACCCAGTACACGTCGATCTTTCCGCCAAACTCTCCGCGGACGTGACGTTCGTCATTCCTGTGGCGTCTTCAGGCTGTCCAACTGCGGTAGCAAACGCGGCATATGACGGGGGCCGATGGCGGAGCGGCGTGGTTCACACCATTCCGCTGCGGCGCCGTCAGCCGCTATGGTCCCCGTTCGAAGGGGGCATCCCCTGCTCGCACCCGGAGGTGGGAGCAGGACACAGGCCTACGGCCGAAGCCCCCACCGTGCCCTCGGGGGGAGGGAAGGAACCCGCAACAATGCCCGCACCCGTACCGCGGCAGAGAGCGATCCCGGCCGCGGAAGGTGGTCAGGCGCCGACCGCCGCACCGAACGGCGGCTCCGCCCAGGACTCCTCGGAGGCCGGGGTGACGTCCCCGCGCGCGGCGGACCCGTCCGAGCACACCGCGGACCGGGCCGGCACCGCGCCGGACCGGGCCGGGACGGCCGCCCACACCAACCTCACACTGCTGCTGATCGAGGACGACCCCGGCGGGTCGCCGATCGTGCCGGAGCTGCTCGACCAGTCCGGCAAGCCGATCCGCGTCCGCACCGCCCGCAACCTCACCGAGGCCGGGCGGCTGCTGACCGACGACGTCCACTGCATCCTGCTGGACCTCGCGCTGCCCGCGCCCGGCCGGGCGGGCGACGCCGACGACGAGCTCGCCGTGCTCAAGCACGTCCTGGAGCTCGCGCCCCGGCACGCCGTCCTCGCGCTCACCGGCGCCGACGACACCGAGCGCGGCGCCGAGGCCGTACGGGTGGGCGCCCAGGACTACCTCGTCCGCGACGAACTGGACGGCCGGCTGCTGAGCCGGGCGATCCGGTACGCGGTGGAGCGCAAGCGGTCCGACTCCGCCGAGCGGCGGCTCGCCGAGGGCCGCGTGCGCGCCCAGGAGAACCGCCGGCTGGAACGCGGTCTGCTGCCCACCCCGCTGCTGGACGGCTCCCCGCTGCGGTTCGCCGCCCGCTACCGCCCCGGCCGCTCCCGCGCGCTGCTCGGCGGGGACTTCTACGACGTCGTCCGCACCCCGGACGGCACCGTGCACGCCATGATCGGCGACGTCTGCGGGCACGGCCCGGACGAGGCCGCGCTCGGTGTGGAGCTGCGCATCGCCTGGCGCGCGCTGACCCTGGCGGGACTCTGCGGCGACCAGCTGCTCGGCACGCTGCAGCAGGTGCTGGAGCACGAGCGGTCGGACGACGAGATCTTCGCGACCCTGTGCACGGTGGACATCGCGCCGGACGGCCGCCGGGCGGGCCTGTGCCTGGCCGGCCACCCGTCACCGCTGCTCGCCCGCCCCGGCCGTCCCGCGCGGCTGCTGCCGTACGACAACAACGGCCCGGCGCTCGGCCTGCTGCCGGGCGCCCGCTGGCCCCGGATGCAGGTGGAGCTGGGCGCCGAGTGGAGCCTGATGCTCTACACCGACGGCCTGATCGAGGGCAAGGTCGGCGACACCGGGGAGCGGCTCGGCCAGGACGGCATGGTGGAGATGATCCGCCGCCAGCTCTCCGAGGGGCTGCGCGGGGAGGAGCTGCTGCGGACCGCCGTCAACGAGGTCCGGGACCTCAACGGGGGCGAGCTGACGGACGACGTGGCGGTGCTGCTGCTGGACCGGGCGGTGTGAGCGCAGGCCCGCCGTTCGGGGTGTGCCGTATGCCGGGTGCCGGTCCGTCGTGGCCGGCCGCGCCCGCGCGGCGGTGGCCGCGCGTCGCCACGGTCCCGCGCCCCTTTCGAGGGGTCGGGACCGTCTCCGGATCAGCGACCGCCGTTGTACGGCCCGTAGGGACCGTCGCTGCTGGAGCCCCTGCGGGAGCGCCCGCCGCCGGACAGGCCGCGGAGGGCGGGGCGGACGTCGACCATGTACACGATGGTCGCGATCAGCCCGATGATCGGCAGGAACGACAGGATGTTGAAGATCAGGTTCACCACGAAGGCGAGGGCGAGGATGATCAGCCAGAACGGCTTGGTCTTCTTGTCGGCCGCGCGGTAGGCGTCCTCACGGCGCGTGGCGGCGTCGATCAGCGCGAAGCCGCTGAACACGATCAGGGCCATGCTCAGCAGCCACATGAACCCCGCGAAGCCCTGCATCAGCACAACGTCCACCACCAGACTCGGCTCGTCCTCTACGCCGTCACCGTACCCGCAACCACCGGCCGGCTACCCGGACAACGGGCCGGGCACCGCGAGAGTGCCCGGCCCGTCCGGTTCCGTCCCGCCTACTTCGCGGGCGGAGTCGTCTTCTTCGCCGTGGTCCTGCGCGCCGGGGCCTTCTTGGCGGCGGCGGGCTTCTTCACCGCGGCGGACTCGGCGGCGGGCTTGTCGTCCTTGACCTCGACCGGCTTGACCGGCTCCGGCCGGGGCGCGGGCTTCGGCTCGGCCGCCGACGGCTCGACGGCGACGGCGATGTCCTCGATGCCCTCGGCGGCGTCGCCGCGCCAGGTCCTCACGGCCTGCTCGCCGTGCTCGGCGACCTTCTCGTAGGCCTCCCGGGCCTTGACGGCGTACTCGGCGGCGATGCCGACCCCGCGCAGCGCGAGGTCCTGGGCGTTCTCACCGAGCTTCTTCAGGTCGGTGTCGAACGAGCCGAAGAGCTCGCCGACCTTGTTCTGGAGGTTCTCCTGCGTCTCCCGGACCCGGACGGCCGCCCGCTCCTGGACGGCCTTGGGGTCGGTGTTGCGCACGGCCTCGATACGGGCCGGGGCCTCGGTCCGCAGCTGCTCCACCAGGGCCGGCACCTTCTTGGCCTGCTGCAACGCGAGGTCGGCGGTGCCGGCGGCGAAGTAGAGCGGGGTCGGGTCGCTGAAGGTCTTGCGCAGGTCGTCGGTGATGGCCATGGTGATGGTCCTCCCGGATTCGTTTTCGGCTGAGGGTTCTGTGTGGTCCGCGGCGGGCGGCCGGTGCCCTGGTCCGGCTCAGCCGGCCGTCCGCCGCGGACCGCTGTCGCTGTCGCTGTCGTCGGCCGTGCCGACGGCCGGGGCGCCGACGGCCTCGGGATCCCCGGGCGTCGCCTCACCGTCCTCGGCGCTCCCAAACCCGTTCTCCTTGCGGAACGACTCGTAGATCTGGAGCAGCACCTGCTTCTGACGCCCGGTCAGCGTGGGATCGGCGAGGACGGCGGCCCGCGTCTCGACCTCGGACCGGTCCCGCTCGGCGTCGAGGATGCCGGCCCGGACGTACAGCGTCTCGGCGGAGATCCGCAGCGCCTTGGCGACCTGCTGCAGCACCTCCGCGCTCGGCTTGCGCAGCCCGCGCTCGATCTGGCTGAGATACGGATTGGACACCCCGGCGGCGTCGGCGAGCTGCCGCAGCGACAACTGCGCGCTGCGACGCTGCTCGCGCAGGTACTCACCGAGATTGCCGACGTTGAGCGATGCCATACCCCCACCGTGCCCCACCTCGCTAACTATTGCAAGCACCTGCTTGCAATAGTGCGCCACGGCACAGACGGATCCTGAAGAACACCGAAGCCGTACCGGACGGGGCACTAGCGTGGGGGCCCATGATCGTATGGATCAACGGCACCCACGGCGTGGGCAAGACGACGACCGGCGCGCTCGTGCAGCGGCTGCTCCCGGACTCACGGGTGTTCGACGCCGAGAAGGTCGGCGAGACGCTCATGGACATCACGCCGGGGCTGCCCTGGACGGGCAACTTCCAGCACTGGCCGCCGTGGCGGCCGCTCGTGGTCGAGACCGCCCGCCACGTACTCGACTACACCGGCGGCACCCTGGTGATGCCCATGACGGTCCTGGTCGAGGAGTACTGGCGCGAGATCAGCACGGGCCTCGCGCGCCATGCCGTCCCGGTACGGCACTTCGTCCTCCACGCCGACCAGGACACCCTCCGCGGGCGCATCGCGGGGGACACGGTCCTCGGCCCGGACTCCCCGTTCCGTCTCGGCCACCTGGAGCCCTACGCCGAGGCGGCCCGCACCTGGCTGCACGCCGAGGCCGAGGTCGTCGACACCACCCACCTCACGCCCGCCGAGGCCGCCCTGCGGATCGCGGAGGCCGTCAAGAGCTGAGCCACCCGTTGTCAGTGGCATCGGCGAGGATCCGGACATGACTGCGACCGCCACCGACACACGGAACCTCCTGGACGACGTACGCACCAGCGCCGCCCGGATCGCCCGCGCGCTCGACAGCGCCGGGTACCGGGCGGACTTCACGCCCACGAGCCTGCGGGACGTCGAGCGCTTCATGGCCGAGCACAGCGACCACGGGATCGCGGTGGCCGGCGGCCTCCTCGCGACGGACCTGGGGCCACGCCTGTTCGCCCTCGGCGCCTACCTGGGCGAGACGGTCCGGCGCAGTGCCGGCGGGGCCTGGGAGGCCGACGACGAGGACCCGCACAGCGAGGTGGACCTCAGGCTCCGCCTTCCCGACGGCTCCGTCGTCTGGCCCGTCCAGCGCGTGGTCAAACGCTTCCAGCACGGCCACGAGGACAGCATCGTCGGCTACGCGATGGGCCTGGACCTGCAACTGTCCGCACCGGCCCCGCGGCGTCACGGCCACGGCACCGCCGGCCGGACGGCCACGCCGGGGCCGGAGAAGACCGGTCAGGAATCGAGAAGCCCCGGGAGGCGGAGGGCTCCTAGCGTGGAGGGCATGACATACATCGACAGCGTGACGCTCGGCGTGGCCGACACCGCGGCCGCACACCGGTTCCAGTCCGCCGCCTTCGGGCTGGGATCGCAGATAGGGCTGCGCGCCTCGGAGGAGGCCACGAGCGGGTTCCGCGGGTTCACCCTGGGGCTCACGGTGTCCCAGCCGGGTGACGTCGACAGCCTCATCGGTACCGCCGTGGAGGCCGGTGCCGTACCGCTGAAGCCGGCCGCGAAGTCGCTCTGGGGGTACGGGGGCGTCGTACAGGCCCCGGACGGGACGATCTGGAAGGTCGCGACCTCGGCGAAGAAGGACCGCGGCCCCGTCACCCGGCGGATCGACGAGATCGTGCTGCTGCTCGGCGTCGCGGACGTGGCCGCGAGCAAGCGGTTCTACGTCGAGCGGGGCCTCGCCGTGGCGAAGAGCTTCGGCCGTACGTACGTCGAGTTCGCCGGCGGGGAGTCGAGCCCCGTCAAGCTGGCGCTGTACCGGCACCGTGCCCTCGCCAAGGACCTCGGCGTCTCCGCGGAGGGGAGCGGATCGCACCGGCTGGTGATCGGTGGCGGTGCGGATGCCTTCACGGACCCGGACGGGTTCGCCTGGCAGGCCGCGTCACCGGCCGCCCTCGCGCTCTGACGTACGCCGGGCGGGGGGGGAGGCGCGACGGACGCTCCGCCGCGCGTCCGGGCCCGGCGCGAGGTGAACGGGACGTCCGGGCGGGCCGCGCACGGCAGACTGGCCCGCATGACCGCCGCAGCCGATGCCGCCAAGTCCGACCTCCACCGCTACCTCCAGGAAGCCCGCGACGCCCTCCTGTGGAAGCTCGACGGCCTCCTCGAGTACGACGTCCGCCGCCCGCTGACGCCGACCGGCACCAACCTCCTGGGCCTGGTGAAACACGCGGCCGGTGTCGAACTGGGCTACCTGGGCGCCACCTTCGGCCGGCCGTCCGGAGAGCCGCTGCCCTGGCTCGCGGACGGCGCGGAGCCGAACGGGGACATGTGGGCCACCGCAGAGGAGTCGCGCGAGGACGTCACCGGCCTGTACCGCCGGGCGTGGGCGCACGCGGACGCGACGATCGAGGCACTGCCGCTGGACACGGCCGGCAGGGTGCCGTGGTGGCCGGACGGCAGGGACGAACTGACGCTGCACCACGCCGTGGTCCGGGTGATCGCCGACACCCACCGGCACGCCGGCCACGCCGACATCCTCCGCGAACTCATGGACGGCGCCGCGGGGGAGAGCGCGACCGGCACCAGCCTGCCGTCGGACGACCCGGCCTGGTGGGAGGCCTACCGGGACCGTCTGGAGCGCGTGGCACGGGAGGCCTGACCGGCGCCTCTCACCACACCGCGCGGGCCCACTCGCCGAGCACGGGGACGCACCGCTCGGCGAAGTACTCGTAGTCCTCGGCGGTGTTGTAGACGTGCGCGGACAGCCGCAGGTAGCCGGCTCCGCCGAAGCTGGTGAACGCCGCCTCGACACCCAGCTCCGCGGGGGCCCGGTCGCGCAGCGCGTCGGCCGCGAGGCGGCTGCCGGCGAGCCCGTCGGGCAGCCGTACCAGCCGCATGCCGGGCACGGGCATGCCGACGTCGACGGAGGCGTCCGCGCCGGTCAGCCCGGCGAGCGCGGCACCCACGACCCGCGCGCCGTAACCGGCCAGCTCGTCCATGTACCGGCGGGCGGCGGGCCAGCCCCAGGTACGGTCGACGAAGTCGAGGGCCGTCGCCGCGGCCAGGTGGTTGGTCGCGTCGACCGTGCCCTGCTGGTCGAAGCGGTCGGGGTACGGATCGGCGGCGCCCCACGAGTCGATCAGCGGGTACAGCCCGTCCCGCAGCGGACCGCGCGCCACCAGGGCCGCGGTACCGCGCGGGGCGCACCCCCACTTGTGCAGATTGCCCGTCCAGAAGTCGCAGGTCAGCCCTTTGAGGGGCGCGTCGATCAGGCCGGGCGCGTGCGCGCCGTCCACGAGCAGCGGGACACCGCGCCGCCGCGCCTCGGCACCGATCCGCTCCACCGGCAGCCGGCGGGCGGTGGCCGAGGTGATCTGGTCGACGACGACGAGCCCGGTGTCCTCGCCCACCTCGGCCATGACCGCCTCGTACGCCTGCTCCTCACCGGCGTCCAACGGCACCCTGGCCGTACGCACCCGGCCGCCCCAGCGGCGGGCCAGCCGTTCGGCGCCCATCGTCACGGCGCCGTAGCCGTGGTCGGTGACGACGATCTCCCCGCCGCCCCGGCGCTCCAGGGCGGCGTACACGACACTCGCGCCGGCGCTCGCGTTCGGCACCAGGGCGAGGTCGCCGGGTTCCGCGCCGAGGAAGGCCGCGAGTTCGACCCGGGCCGCCGCGAGCCGCCGCGGCAGCTCGGGGAACCACACCACCGGCGCGCTCTCCATCCGCGCACGCAACTCCTGCTGCCGCTCCTGCGCGGCCAGCGGTACGGCACCGAAGGAACCGTGGTTGAGATGGCGCAGGCCGGGGTCCAGCGACCAGGCCCGCGCCGCCGGCCGGCCGTCGTCCAGCAGCAGGGGCCGGGGCGCGGTGCCGACCTCGGTCTCGGTCTCGCTCACATGACTCCCATCCGCTGACCGCCATCCGCGAGGAACATCGGATGGTAACTCGACCGCACGATCGCCATGAGGGCGTCCTGACGGCGGGCACACGCACTTTTTTGTGCGTACTTGGCAGCGTGGCGGCGTGCGGCGAACCTGGTTGCGGGGCGCCGGACAGGAAGGGAGCGGAAACGGCCGGCGGTCAGGAGGCCGGGGCCTCGGCCAGCCCCTCCAGCCGGCGGTGGCCCCAGTCGGACAGCGGTGCCAGCGCCTCGGCGAGCTCGCGGCCGAACGCGGTCAGGGAGTAGACCGTCTTCGGCGGCAGTACGTCGTACACCTCCCGGTGCACCAGCCCGTCCGCCTCCATCTCACGCAGCGCCTGGGTCAGCACCTTCTCGGTGAGGCCCGGCACCTTCCGGCGCAGTGCGGCCGGCCGGTGCGGTCCGGACTCCAGCAGCCACAGCAGCGTGGTCTTCCACTTGCCCTCGATCACGGCGATCGCGGCGGTCACCCCGCAGACGTCCGGATCGTGGCGCCGGTGCACCATGCCGTGCCCCTTTCTTCAGCAATTGCGATAAACCTTAAGGGAGTTCACACATGTCCGAGCACATCGACCGACCCTCCGTCACCGTCCTCGGGCTCGGCCCGATGGGCCGCGCGCTGGCCGGCGCCTTCCTGGACGCGGGGGTGCGCACCACCGTCTGGAACCGCACGCCCGGCCGGGACGCCGAGCCGGCCGCCCGGGGCGCGGTCACGGCGCCGTCGCCCGAGGAGGCGGTCGCCGCCGCCCCGCTCACCGTCGTCTGCGTGGTGAACTACGACGCCTCGGACGCCGTACTGCGCCAGGACGCCGTCACCGCCGCCCTCAAGGGCCGTACGGTGGTGAATCTGAGCGCCGACATCCCCGACCGCGCCCGGGACACGGCCGAGTGGGCCGGCCGGCACGGCATCCGCTACCTGGACGGGGCGATCATGACCCCGACGCCGACCATCGGCACGGACGACGCGGTCTTCCTGCACAGCGGCCCCGAGGAGCTGTACCGGGAGCACGGGCCCGTCCTGGCGGCGCTCGGCGGCAGCCACACCCACCTCGGGGAGGAGATCGGCCGCGCGGCGGCGTACGACGTCGCACTGCTCGACGTCTTCTGGACGGCGATGGCCGGCTACACGCACGCCCTCGCCGTGGCCCGCGCGGAGGGCGTCACCGCGACGGAACTCGCTCCCTTCGCCCAGGGGATCGCCGCGATCCTGCCCCCGCTGTTCACCGAGTTCGCGGCCGACACCGACGCCGGCACGTACTCGGGCGAGCTGAACCCGGTCACCTCGGCCGCGTCGACCATGGCCCACATCGTGCACGCCTCCGAGGCGCACGGCATCGACGCGAGCGTGATGCGCGTGATCGAGGGCCAGGCCCGCCGGGTCATCGCGCGGGGACACGGCGGGGACGGCTTCACCCGGGTCGCCGAGGTGATCGGCCGCCACTGACGGAGCACTAGAAGGGCAACTCCCGCGCCCGCACCACCTCCAGCCGGGACACCGCCCGGGTCAGCACCACGTACAGCCGGTGCAGCCCCCGCTCCTCCGCCTCCGCGATCGCCGCGGGTTCGACGGCCACCACGTGGTCGTACTCCAGGCCCTTGACGACGCTCGCCGGCACCACGGCCACGCGTGCGTCCAGCGCCTCCGGACCCGACGCCTCCACCCCCGCCCCGGCCAGCGCCCGCCGCAGCCGGGGCACGTCCGCGTCCGCCGCCACGACGCCGACGGACCCTTCCCGCTCCAGCGCGTCCCGTACGGCGGCCACGACCGCGTCCGGCACCTCACCCGGCGCGGCGACCCGCCGGGTGCGCAACTCGCCGTCGCCGCGCAGGGAGCGGGCCGCCGGGACGTCGACGTCGAGGCGTTCCAGGAGCCGGTTGGCGAGCGTGACCACCGCCCGCGGCACCCGGAAGCCGGTGGTCAGCGGGACCACGGCCGCGTCCGGCTTCCCCAGGTGCCGCAGCACCGCCGGCCACGAGCGGGCCGCCCAGGGGGTCGTCCCCTGCGCGAGGTCGCCCAGCACGGTGAGCGAGCCGAAGGCGGCCCGGCGGGCGATGGCCCGGCACTCCATCGGGGAGAGGTCCTGGGCCTCGTCGACCACGACGTGCCCGTACCCCCCGGGGTGCTCGACCAGCCCGGCGGCCTCGTCGAGCAGCACCAGGTCCGCGGCCGACCAGCGCGCCGACTTCCACGACCGCGGCGGCCCCGCCCACAGCACCGCTTCCTGCTCGTCGGCGTCCAGCACCCCCTCGGCGGCGACGGCCAGCGCCTCGGGAGCGCCCAGCAGTCCCGCCACCACCTCCTCCGCCCGCGCACGCGGCCACACGGTGTCGACGTACGCCGACACCGGCCGCGACCGCTCGATCCGGCGCACCCAGGCGGCGCCGCGCGGACCGCCGCGCCGCTCGGCCCGCTCCCGCACGGCCCGCACGATCCGGGCCCGCACCCGCTCCCGCCCGACGCCGTACGGCGGTTCCCCGGCCCGTACGTCCGTCACGATCCGCGCCAGCTCCTCCTCCTCGACCCGCCAGCGGTACGAACCGTCGGGCACGGCGAGGGAGCCGGCCCGATCGGTGCGCACCCGCGCGTACAGGGCCCGGCGCAGCACCTCGGCCATCCGGGCGTCGTGCTTGACGACGGCGGCGCGCTCGTCGTCGGTGCCGGTGACCGGGTGCCGGGCGATCTCCTCGGCGAGGGTCGACTGCCGTACGCCGGTCTCGCCGAGGGCGGGCAGGACCTCCGAGATGTAGGAGAGGAAGGTGCGGTTGGGGCCGAGGACGAGCAGTCCGCCGCGCCGGATGCGCTGCGGGTGGGTGTAGAGCAGGTACGCCGCCCGGTGCAGGCCGACGGCGGTCTTGCCGGTGCCGGGGGCGCCCTGCACGCACACGGAGAGGCCCAGGTCCCCGCGGACGAGGTCGTCCTGCTCGGGCTGGATGGTGGCCGCGATGTCCCGCATGGGGCCGACGCGGGGCCGCTCGATCTCCCGGGCGACGATGCCGCCGGCCCGTTCCTCCCCGCGCTCCAGGTGTTCGTCCTCCAGGCCGGTCAGGTCGGCGGAGTCGCCCCGGCTGCCGGGCGCCCAGCCGAACCGCCGGCGTACGGCGACGCCCTGCGGGTCGCGGGCGGTGGCCTGGTAGAAGGCGCGGGAGACGGGCGCCCGCCAGTCGACGACGAGGGGCGGTGCGGCGGGGTGCTCGGTGATCCGCAGCCGTCCGACGTGGTAGCTCTGCTCCGAGTCGCCGCTGTCGCCCCGCGCGAAGTCCAGCCTCCCGAAGAACAGCGGTCCCGGGGGCAGTTCCCGCAGCTCCTTGGCGTGGCTGCGCAGCCGGTGGCCGAGGACCTCGGCGTCGGCTCCGGAGGCGGAGACGTCCTCGCCGGTGACGACCCGCTCGTCGGCGCCGTCGGCCATGGCGGCGAGGGCGGTGCGGCAGCGGTCGTGGTGGGTGCGTTCCCGGTCGAGGGCGGGCTCGGGTGGCGTCATTCCACCGAGCGTACTAAATAAAGCAACCGAGTCACATTTTTTACTCAGTATCGTTCACTCGGTCCCGCAATCGCGGCAGCGTCTCCGCCAGCACCCCGAACGCCCGCCCGGCCGCCGCCACCGCGTCACCCCGTACGTCGTCGATCCGCTCCCCCGCCGCGATCCGCCGCCAGTTCTCCTGCGCGAGGATCCGCCGTACGGCGATGATCTGCCCCGCCGCCAGTCGCGCGTCGAGCCCGCCCCCGAGCGCCCCGGCCAGTGCCTCCTCGGCCCGCTCCAGATACCCGTACAACCGTGCGACCAGCGCCGGTGTGCCGTACAGCAGCGTGTGGAAGGCCAGCACCTCGGGATCGTCGTTGAGCCCGGTGACCGGATCGCACCGCCGGAGCCCGTCCAGGAAGTGCCGCCGCAGCGCCTCGACCGGCGTCGGCCCCTGAGCGGCCACCCGGGCGGCCTCGCCCTCGTGATCGGCGATCCGGTACAGGACGAGGTCCTCCTTCGCCGGGAAGTACCGGAAGAGCGTCGGCTTGGAGATCTCGGCCGCGGCCGCCACCTCGGCGACGGACACGGCGTCGAAGCCACGCTCCAGGAAGAGCCGGATGGCGGTGTCCGACACGGTCCGGTACATCCGCCGCTTCTTGCGCTCCCGCAGGCCGGTCTCACTCATGCGGCGAGCCTACGCACCCGGCCTCCAGGACGGCGGCGGGCGGCCCGGTCGCGGCGGCCCCGGTCAGCCCGGCGAGGCTTCACCGGTCTTTCCACGTGCCTCGCACCAGCGCACGAGAGCGTCCGCGACGCGGTCCGGGGCCGGCACGGATTCGAGCCCCAACGGGACGGCGGCCCCGGCCAGGACGCGGCTCAGCTTCCTTCCCGTGCCCTCCAGCTGTCGTCGGCCGGTGTCCCGTCCGGGGGCCAGTGACAGGGCCGCGCGGATGACATCGGTGAACACCGACTGGGCCTTCTTGAAGTCCATCAGCAGCCCCAGATCGCGCCGCCAGCCCTCCGAGCCGCCGGGGCGGACGTCTTCGACGGTGCTCACCCAGTACCGGGTGAGCCTGCGGGCCTGCCACTCCGGATACCGCATGAGATACAGGTGGGTGGCCAGGTCGTAGAGCGGGTCGCCGACCATCGCGAGTTCCCAGTCGATGGTCCAGAGCCGCTGCCCGGGGTCGACGATGAAGTTCTCGCGGTGCAGATCGGCGTGGAGGAGGCAGAAAGGCCGCTCCGTCAGGCCCGACACGTGTTCCCTGAGGTTCTCGAAGGCGTCACCGTCCACTCCGATCTCCTCGAAGAGCACCGCGAACTCGTCGAGGTTCGACAGGTAGACGTTCTCCTCGGTGAAGGAGACGAGCCGATCGAGGAACCCGTTGGTGTCACCGTCCCGGGGGCGGTCCCTGGCTTCACAGCGCCGCTTGACGACGAGCGTCTCCGGACTCACCCCGGCCAGCTCGCGGAAGAGACCGACGACCTGCCGGAGCAGCGGGCCGGGAATCGGAAGACCGGACCTCCTCAGCGCGCCCAGCGTCCGGCCCTCGATGAACCGCTGCAGGCGCAGGCCGCCGAACTCCGTGATTCCCGGGATGCTGCCGATCCGACCGCTCAGCGCGGTCAGGAGCTGCTCCTCCGAGTCGAAACACCGCCGGTCGAACCAGAGCAGACCGGCGCGCGGCTCCCGGCACTTCCATCGTGTCGTCGAGGGCGCCCCCGCCTCGTCGCCCAGGGGAAACACATAGGTCTCGTGGTGATAGCCCTGGAGCGGCCCCTCGACCGCACCCGGATTCCCGCACGCCTCGATCGCGTGCTGCCGGGCAAGGGAAGGTGTTTCGGCTGACATGGGCCCGTTTCTCACGTGCTGGACCCTTCCGCGGGTTACAGAAGTGGCAGTACGTTACCCCCGCCACCGCCGTGCTTCCCGCCGGACTCGTCTGTTCACCGCACGCGTTCCCCCCGAAGGCGCCCCGGCTCACGGACGGTCCCCCGAGGCCCCGGGCCCTCAACGGCGGACCAACCGGAGAACCGGTTCCAGCGAGTCCACGACCACCGTGGCGCCCGCTTCGCGCAGGAGTTTGTCCTTGTGTTCGTTGCGTGCGTAGCCGAGGAAGGGGACGCCGGCCGCCTGTGCGGCGAGCAGGTCCGTCGGGGTGTCGCCGATCATCAGGGCGGTCGCGGGGGCGGCGCCCATGGCGTTCAGGGCCCGGTTGACGCAGTGGGGATCGGGTTTGAGGAGGCTCAGTTCCTGGGTGCGGCCGTATATGTGGGGGGCGAAGCAGGCGCCGAGGCCGCGGGAGGCGAGGTACTCGCGCACCACGCGCGGGGAGTTGTTGGTGGTGACGGCCAGCCGGGAGCCCACCGCGGTCCAGGTGCGGATCAGTGGATCGGCGTACGGGGTGGGCATCGCCGAGGCGGTGGCGCGCAGCTCCTCCTGGGTGAGCCGCTCCTCCAGTTCCGCGACCAGGTCGCTGCCGGGGTGCCGGCGGTCGACGGCGTGCAGGAGCACCTGAGGGTCCAGGGATTCGCGTTCGGCGTCCGTGAGCAGGCCGTGCAGGCCTCGGCTCTCCAGCCAGGACGCCAGGTCGTTCGCCACCCGTTCCGCCGAGTGGCCCGCGAACAGGCGGCAGACGGGACCGTCGAAGTCCCACAGCACCACCCGGGCGTCTTCGGTCAGCTGCCGCAGTGCGTTCGGTTCGTCGTCGGTCCCGGTCTCGTTCCGCTTCTCGGCCGTCACCGCATCGGTCTGCTTCGTATCAGAAGTCACTAGGAGAGTGTCAGGTCCGTCGTGATGGTTTCCCAGAGGGCGTCGAACCACTTCTGGGATTCCTCCACGAACGCCCGCTCCCGCCGCCCGTCCCGCTTGGCGAAGGGGAAGAGGAGGGACTGGGAGCCCAGGGCGTCGTACATCTCCAGGGTGTGGCTCTCCCACTCCTCCTCACGTCGGGTCAGCATGTAGTAGCCGATCAGCGCCTCCTCCCCGTTGAGCAGGTACAGCTTCACCGGCGGGGTGAACGGCAGCGCGCGGAAGGAGACGTGCACGTCGACGCCGTGGGTGGCGCGCAGGGCGAGGAGGTTGTGCTGGAGCACGCGGGCCTGGGCGTTGCGCTGGGCCAGCCACCGCTCGTGGACCGGGTCGTCGTTGCCGTCCCGGCCCTCGACCGGGACGGGGAAGGCCAGGTTGATCCGCCGGGAGGGCAGCAGGATGCGTACGTCGACCGACTGGGGGCGGGTGCGGCCCTCGTGGATGTGCCGGACCGGTTCGCTCAGCGCCAGCATCAGGCTCTCGGCGGTCAGGCACACCGCGTCGATCCGTACGTGGGCCGTCGAGAACGCGTCCGTCAGGCGCGGCGCCAGTCCCACCATCGTCGGCTGGGGTTCCTCCAGGGCGGGGGCCGGTTCGGCGATCCGCGGCGGGCTGCCCTTGCCGAGGTTGCTGAGCAGGCCGTCCTCCCGGAGGGCGTGCAGGGCCTGACGGACGGCGCCGCGCTCCACGCCGAACTCCTCGGCCAGCTCCGCCTGGGTGGGCAGGCGGTCGCCCGCCTTGAGCTCACCGGACCGGATGCGTTCCCGCAGGATGTCGGCGATCTCCTGCGGCGAGACTCTGCTGCTGCCGTTCACTGACACGTTCTCCTGGGTCACGACCAAACGCTACAACTTTGATCCATCTGAAGGGAGTTGTTTGAAAGTTGTTTGTGAGTAGGGACCAAGTGGGGACAAACTCTATAGGGTTGGCTGCCAACTTCTCCAAGTTGGCAGCTCTCTGGTTCCGCAGCCCCGCCCCGCGCACCCGAAGGAGGAACACGCCATGTCCGTCCTCGCCCTCGCCTTCGCCGTCCTGGTCGTCACCGTCGAACAGCTCGTCCAGTGGAAGTACGGCGCGGCCGGCATCCTCGGCCTGCTGCTGCTCACCATAGGCATCAGGGCCAACCGGCCGGGGGTCAGCTCCGCCGGAGCGGTCCTGCTCGCGCTGCTGGTGGCGAGGCCGACCCTGTGAGAAGTCACCGCCGCACCCGGACCCGTGGGAGACGTCAGCCCGTGAGCACCAGCTCCGAACTGATCGTCTCCCACAGCGCGTTGAACCACATGTGCGACTGCTCCACGAACGCGGTGTCCCTCGGGCCGGGCCCCTGCTCGAAGCCGAACAGCAGGGACCGGATGCCCTGCGCGTCGTACGTCTCCAGGTACTCCTGGTCGATCTGCGCCTTGCTGCGCGCCAGCGTGTAGTAGGCGAACAGCGCCTCCTCCCGGTTGAGCAGGTACAGCTTCACCGGAGGGGTGAACGGCAGCGCGCGGAAGGAGACCCGCACGTCGATGCCGTGGGTGGCGCGCAGCGCGAGCAGATTGTGCCGCAGCACCTGCCCCTGGGCGTTGCGCTGCGCCAGCCACCGCTCGTGCACCGGGTCCTCGTCGCCGTCGCGCCCCTCGACCGGCACCGGGAAGGCGAGGTCGATGTCCCGGCCGGGCAGCAGCACCCGCAGGTCGACCTTGGCCGGTTTCAGCCGTCCGGAGTGAATCCGGCGCAGCGGCTCCCCGAGGGCCAGGGTGAGGGAGATCGAGGTCAGGCAGACGGCGTCGATCTCGACGTGCTCGGCCTCGAAGGCGGCGGTGATCCTGGGTGCGAGGCCCACGGTGGTGGGCAGCGGGGGCGCCGAGGGGCCGGTCGGCGCCCTGCCGGGGCCGGCGGCGACGGTCGCCGGGGCGCCCTTGGAGACGTTGGTGAGCAGTTGCTCGGACTGCAGGATGCGCAGTGCCTGGCGCACCGCGGGGCGCTCCACGCCGAACTCGGCGGCGAGCTGGGCCTGGGTGGGCATGCGCTGACCCGGCTGCAGCGCCCCGGACCTGATCCGTGCGCGCAGTTCGTCGGCCACCTCGCGGTGTGTTCTCCGTGGCCGCTGTGGCTTCTTCCGTCCATTGACGGAGACGTGTTCCGGATCCACGACAGAACACTACAACTTCCCGCCATCTTCGGGCAGTTCAGCGAAGGGTGGTTATAAGCCTCTTCCAATTGGCTATAACTAAGAGCAAGTTGGTAACCAACTCCTACAACCTGGTTGGCAGACCCAAGGGTTGGCCAGCAGGGGAGGGACCGGGAGCCACGGACAACAAGGGGGACCGCCATGCCGCTCATCGCCATCGCCCTCGCGGCCCTGGCCATCGGGTTCGAGCAACTCGTCCAGTGGAAGTACGGGCCGATGGGAATCATCGCCTTCGTCGCCCTCACCGTGGGCATCAAGGCACGCAACACCACGATCAGCGGCATCGGCGCGGTCATCCTCGTGATGCTGCTCGCCCAGTCCGGCTGACAGCACACCGCACGGACCGCCGGCCGGGCTCCCTTCCGGAGGGGAGCCGGGAGTCCCGCCGACGGGCACCACCCGCACAACAACCACAACCACAACCGAACAGCTCGCTACGGATGAGAACCCACCCGTCGTCGGCGGAAGGAGGCAGGCGGCAGGAGCGCGGGAGCGACAGCGCTCAGAACACGTCCGGGCACCACGGTCGCCTGGAAGTACGCAGCAGGGCGTCGGCCTGACGGGCGGCGCCCGCTCGTTCTTCCCGGACCCGGCCCAGCGCGGCCAGCCGCACCGCGGACTCGTCCCCCAGCCACAGCACGGACAGCTCGGCGACGTCCAGCGTCAGATCGGCGCTCTCACCGGTCGGCGCACAGACCCCGGTCCCGTCCGCGGACGCCTCGAGGCGGTAGCGCCCCCCGGCCAGTCCGGCCCGGTCGGCCACCTCCAGCACCAGCGACCCCGCGGCCCCGTACGTCCGTGCCTGAAGGGCCCGTACGACGTCCAGCATCCGCACCCACATCCAGTCCGCCTGCGTGGTGACGGCGGCGGCGCGCGGGTCCGGCAGGAAGTGCGGGAGCAGATCGTCGGGCGCCCGCCAGCCGCTCCTCACCTTGACCACCCAGTCGACGGAACACAGGTAGAGCCACAGCGCGCGCTCGGCCGCCGGGGTCACCCCGGTCAGCCACTTCACCCGCACCGTGTTCAACGGCTGCTTGGCATCGCCCCAGTTGTCGTCCGCCGTGTAGGCGACCATGCCCTCGACCTCGCCGCCGGCCGAGCGGTACACCGCGTAGTACGGCTCGTGGAAGACCGGATGGAAGCGCACGGCGCCGGTGGTCGTCCGCCACCACAGCTCGTCCCGGCTGACGGCACCCGGCTGGATGCGGCGCAG
The DNA here is from genome assembly GCF_042732315.1 of Streptomyces sp. NPDC059787. NCBI lineage: Bacteria > Bacillati > Actinomycetota > Actinomycetes > Kitasatosporales > Streptomycetaceae > Streptomyces > Streptomyces sp. NPDC059787. The sequence continues at coordinate 28,809 of NZ_JBHWHX010000025.1, read as the reverse complement.
CCGCTCGTGCAGCTCGGGGCCGAACTTGCGGACGTCCTCCGCGTCCACGAGGTCGACCCGGCCGCCGTCCTCCGGGCCCGCCCGGCGCGGGTCGAGACCGGCGCGCGGCACGTCGATCGTCCACTCGGTCGCCGTGGTGGCCGGGCCGAAGCCGTACCGCCCGTAGATCGGGTACTCGGCCGCGATCAGCGTGGCGACGACGTCCCCGCGCTCCTTCGCGGCGGCGAGGTCCCGCTCCATCATCCGGGTCAGCAGGCCGCGCCGCCGGTGGGTGGCGGTGACGGTGACGTTGGTGACGGCGTCGGCGGGCACGGTCGCCCCGCCGACCACCGTCAGCTCCTGCGCGAAGGACCGGAACGTCGCGACGCACCGCCCGCCGTCGAAGGCCCCCGTCGACCGGCCGGGCGTGAACTGCGCCCGGCGCGCGTCGATGATCTCCTCGGACAGGGTGGGCTCCCGCAGGAACCCGACGTTCATGGCCCGTTGCCAGTCGGCGAACTCGGACTCGGTGATCGGACGTACGTCGACGTCGGCGCGGGAGGTCATGGGCTCACGGTAGGTCGGCCGCGCGCCGGGTGTCGAAGAGGTTTTCCCCCGGCCCGCTCACACGAGCAGGTCGTCCACCTGCGCCTCCCCGTCCCGGTACCGGCGCGCGATCTCCGCGCCGCACTCGTCGGCCGTACGCTGCAGCCGCTGCCGTCGCCGGGACACCTGCTGCTCGCAGAGCACGAGCCGCCCCATCGCGGTGTTCAGCTCCCCGTCCGTGCGGGCGCCCAGGTCGGACAGCTCCACCTCGGCGAGCGTCTCGGCCGCCAGCCGCCGGTACTCCTCGCCCTGCGGCGTCCCCAGCGTCACGTGCCGGGCGGAGGAACGGTGCCGGGCCGGGGTGTCCCGCAGGATCTCCCCCAGCCGCTCCACGACGGACGCCTCCCCCGGCGCGACGACCGAGGGCGCCTCCTGGGGGAGACGCCGGGCCAGCTCCGCCCGCAGGATGTCGATCCGCCCCTGCAGCAGCCGCCGTACGTAACTGAGGTCGGCCTCGTCACGCTGCGCGTCGCGCCGTACCGTCCGCAGCTCGGCCAGGCTGAGCACGATCAGATCGTGCACCGCCCGGTCCTCGGGCAGCACCGGGCTGTCCGTGCGCTGTGTGGGCGGCCGGCAGAACTCCCGTTCCCCGATTCCCGCCTGGGCCGACGGGACAGCCCCGAGTGGTTGTCCGATCCCTGGTGTGCTCATATGCCTCAACCGTCCCCTCGACCGGCATGTGCCAGCATCGTGCCACCCCGAGCGGCCACATTGTGAGCGAGTGCCCCCGATCCGCCCCAGATGGGCGTTAAGGAGTAAAAATAGCCCGGCCGGGGTCCCCCGTGGGCCGCCGTCGGCCGTCTGTTCGCCGACCGGCATGATGGTCGTATGCGAGCAGTGGTGCAGAGGGTCGACGGCGCGAGCGTGGTCGTGGACGGCGAGACGGTGGGGGCGATCGAGGGCGAGGGGCTGTGCGTCCTCGTCGGCGTCACCCACGGGGACACCGAGGAGAAGGCGGCGCAGCTCGCCCGCAAGCTCTGGTCGGTCCGGATGCTCCAGGACGAGAAGTCGTGCAGCGACCTCGGCGCCCCGCTGCTGGTGATCAGCCAGTTCACCCTTTACGGCGACGCCCGCAAGGGCCGCCGCCCCACCTGGAACGCCGCCGCCCCCGGCGACGTCGCCGAGCCGCTGGTCGACGAGGTGGTCGCGCGACTGCGCGCGCTGGGCGCGACGGTGGCGACGGGCCGCTTCGGCGCGAAGATGAGCGTGTCGCTGACCAACGACGGCCCGTTCACCGTCCTGCTGGAGCTCTGAGCCGTACGGCCCGGGGCTGATCCGTACGACCCGGGGCTGATCCGTACGGCCCGGGGCCGATCCGTACGACCCGGGGCCGATCCATACGACCCGGGGCCGATCCATACGACCCGGGGCCGATCCATACGACCCGGGGCCGATCCATACGGCTCAGGGGCCGATCCGTAAGGCTCAGGGGCCGATCCGTAAGGCTCAGGGCTCGACGACGGTCTCCTGCGCGGCGGCCGTGTCCCCCGCGAGCAGCCGCGCGTCCACCGGCACGTTCCGCTTCACCAGCGCCAGCGCGACGGGCCCCAGCTCGTAGTGGCGTACGGACGTGGTGACGAACCCGATCTTCCGCCCGTCGGGTCCGTCGTCCGCGAGCCGGAGCTCGGTCCCCGCCACCGGCAGGTGCACCTCGCTGCCGTCCAGGTGCAGGAAGACCAGCCGGCGCGGCGGCTTCCCCAGGTTCTGCACCCGGGCGACCGTCTCCTGCCCCCGGTAGCAGCCCTTCTGCAGGTGCACGGCGGTGCCGATCCAGCCCAGCTCGTGCGGGATGGTGCGGTGGTCGGTCTCGAAACCGAGCCGCGGCCGGTACCGCTCGACCCGCAGCGCCTCGTACGCGAGGATCCCGGCGGCAGAACCGGCCTTCTCCGCGTACGACTCCAGCTCGCCGCGCGGCAGGAACAGGTCCCGCCCGTACGGCGTCTCGCGGACGGCGGCCCCCTCGGGCACCTCCGCGATGGACCCGGCCGGCAGGTGCACCACCGCGATGTCGGCGGTGCGGTCGGCGACCTCGACCCGGTAGAAGAACTTCATCGACTCCAGGTACGCGATCAGCGCCTCCTGGGTGCCGGGCTCGACGTGCGCCCAGACCGTCTCCCCGTCGTCGACCAGGTACAGCGCGTGCTCGATGTGGCCGTTGGCGGAAAGTATCAGCGCCTCGGTGGCCCGGTGCGGCGGCAGGTCGCTGACGTGCTGGGTGAGCAGCAGATGCAGCCAGGCCAGCCGCTCCGGACCGGAGACGGTGACGACCCCGCGGTGGGACAGGTCGACGAAACCGGTGCCGTCGGCGAGGGCGCGCTGCTCGCGGAACAGGTCGCCGTAGTGGGCGGCCACGCCTTCGTCCACGCCCTCGGCGGGAACGGCGCCGGGCAGGGTCAGCAGGGGGCTCTTCATACGCCTAAGCCTACGACTCGGTACTTGAAGCCTTCAGGGAGCAGTCCTCGCACCGGCCGAAGATCGCGAAGTGCTTCATGTCGGTGTCGAACCCGAACTGCTCGCGCAGCTTGGCGGTGAACTCGGCGGCCACCGAGAGGTCGGCCTCGATCACGTTCGTGCAGTCCCGGCAGACCAGGTGGATGTGGTGGTGCCGGTCGGCGAGGTGGTACGTCGGAGCGCCGTGCCCGAGGTGGGCGTGGCTGACCAGCCCCAGCTCCTCGAGGAGCTCCAGCGTGCGGTACACGGTGGAAATGTTGACCCCCGACGCCGTCTTCCTCACTTCGCCGAGGATGTCGTCGGGGGTCGCGTGTTCCAGGGTGTCCACGGCTTCGAGCACCAGCTGCCGCTGCGGGGTCAGCCGGTAGCCGCGCTGCCTGAGGTCGCTCTTCCAGTCGGTGCTCACCACACCCACGAGTCTAGGGGGTGTCGTTCGGATCAGTCCGGAACCTCGTGGACGGAGGCCTACTTGAAGAAGGCGATCCCGTCGTCGGGCATGTCGTCGGGCAGGGCCTTGGCCCAGCGCTCGACCTCCTCCGGGGTGACGACCTTCTTCAGGTGCGCCGACATGTAGGGGCGCAGCTCGACCTCGGGGGTCTGCTTCTCGCCGACCCACATCAGGTCGCTCTTGACGTAGCCGTACAGCCGCTTGCCGCCGTTGTAGGGGCCCGAGGCGGCGGTGCGCGCGACCGCGTCCGTCACCAGGTCGATCTGCGGCTTCTGGTGGGCGAGCTCGCCGTACCAGATCTCGATGACGCCGTCGTCGCGGGTCATCGTCACCTCGACCTTGCGGTCCGCGTCGATCCGCCAGAAGCCGTGCTCCGACTCCAGCGGGCGGACCTTGTTGCCGTCGCCGTCCAGCACCCAGGTGTGGGAGGCGTACTCCAGGAAGTCCCGGCCGTCGTGGGTGAACGTGACCTCCTGGCCGAAGTTGCACTTCTCGGCACCGGGGAAGTCGTGCACGCCCGCGCCGGCCCAGTTGCCGAGCAGGAAGGCGAGCGGGACGAGGTCCTTGTGCAGGTCGGACGGGATCTCGATCATGAGCGGAACTTCCTGGCGTCGGTGATCAGCGCTGGCCCTGGTACAGCTTCTTCACGGTCAGCCCGGCGAAGGCGAGGACGCCGACGGCGACCAGGACCAACAGAATGGTGAAGAAGAGTTCCACGGAGTGCTCCTTGGGCGGGGGTGCGGTGGTGTGCACAGGGCCGGACCCCAGCTTACGCGGCCGGGTCCGGCCCTTGTCGTGCGAGGTGGTGCCTGCCGTGCCTCAGCCCAGCAGCTGGCTCTGCAGCACGACCGTCTGCCGGAACGGCACGGCGGGCGCGGTGCCCTTCCGGGACTGCAGCACGACGGCGAGGACGTCACCGGCGGCGAGGTAGGCCTGGCGGTCCTGTTCCTCCCCGTACGGCTCGGTCTCGACCTGGGCCGAGCGCTGGACCCCCGCGACCTCCGACTTCACCGGGAACGACTCGTCGTTGTCGACGCTCTCCGCACCCTTCACCGAGTAGGCCGAGGTGTACGAGAAGTGGGGCTTGAAGAAGGAGCCCTCCACCACGGCCGCGGTGTCGAACCGCAGCAGGTAGATCCTCGTCCGGGTGCCGTCCTCGGTCGTCCAGCCGCGGGCCGCGATGTGCCGCAGCCCGGCGTCGACGAGCTCCTGCCGGAAGGTGTCCCGGTCGTCCTCCTCCGCGTACTCCTCGAGGAAGTCGTCCGTCGCCAGCCAGCCGTCCTCGCCGCGCAGCGCCTTGTTCTCCTCGGCGCCCGCCGGGGCGGGCAGCAGGAGGGCGCGCAGGTCGGCGTGGTGGGTGCCGGCCGGGTTGGACTCCGCCTGCGGTCCGGGGCTGCCGGCGGGCAGCGGCGGCTTCGTCAGCTCCGGGTAGTCCCACCGCCCGTCGGACGCGGTCGCCAGGCCGGGTACGTCCGTCCGTTCCATCCGGGTGATCCCGTACGCCGTGCCCGCGCCGGCCACGGCGAGGACCACGACGGCGGCGGTCCAGCGCAGGGCGGCACGCAGCACCCGGCGGTCCTTGCGCACCGGCGGCCCGGAATCGGCCACCGCCTCCGATACGGCCGGTGCGGCCGGTGGCTCCGTGGGCGGGGCGGGTACGAGGGTCTGCGGCTGCTCGGTCATACGGCCTTCCCCGGTTCGTCGATACGGTCGAGCTGCTCGCGGAACAGGCCGGCGACACTCTTGGTGTCCAGCGGCTTCGCGCCGTTCGCGGTGAGGGTGACCAGGACGTTCCCGACACGGGCGGAGCACTGCATCATGTCGAGGTCGGTCTCCGCGTCCGCCGGCGGCAGGAAGCACTGGGCGTCCTTGTGGCCCTTGATCTCCGGCCCCTTGCGGAAGATGTCGAGGGCGTCGAGGAACTCGGTCTGGAACCGCGCGAAGTCCCGCACGGCCGCCTTGTTCTCCATCCGGGCGAGCACGATGCCCACGGTGTGGACCTCGTCCTCGTTGTAGACGCTGTTCGATCCGCTGGTGTAGCTGCGCATCGCCATGCCCTCGATGCGCCAGCTGTCGATCTCCTTCTCCAGCCGCTTGCGCTGGGAGCGCGGCAGATCGCTCAGCGACTCCTTCTGCAGCGCCGTGGCCCGGCCGCCGCTGAGCTGCGTGTCCGAGCCGAACTCGCCGAAGTCGGGCCCCTGGAACCAGTGGTCGTACCCGTACGGCACGAGCGTCCCGGCCAGCCCTTCCGGCTCGGCCTTCTTGCCCTCGGCCGCCGCCTCCTCCGGGAACTTCCACTCGGGCGCGGCGGCGTCACGGTCGGCGCCGTCCACGGTCACGACGGTGTACCCGACGCCCGTGACCACGGCCCCGGCCAGCAGCACGGAGCCGACGACGGACGCGACACGGCCCCACCGGACCGGCCGCTTCACGGGGGCCGCGGCGGGGGTGTCACCGGGGACGAGCGGAACGGGCGGGACGGGTGCCGGGCTCTGTGTCTCGTTCACAGCCGCTCCATCTGCCGCTCGGCCAGATCCATGATCATTTTCTTGGGGACGGGCTTGGTTCCGTTCACCCAGATCTCCATGGAGACGTCGCCGCGCCAGGCGTGCGCCTCCGCGCCGTACAGGGGCTCGTAGCCGGGTTCGGCGTAGGGGTCGTCGTGGACGTACACCCTGCCCTTCCCGGTGCCGGGGAGGGCCCAGCTGTCCGTGTCCTCCGCATCGGACGCCCAGTACTGGCTGTTCTCGACGTGGCCGGCGGCCGCCGGCTCCTCCTCCTGGCGGAACTGGACCAGCCGGATCTCCACGCTGTAGTCGTCGTCGTCGAGCCAGCCGACGACGGCCGCCCGGCGGAACCCGTCCATGGCCAGCTGTCCGAACATCGAGCCGGACTCCTCGTAGTAACCGGCGTACTCGGCGAGGTCCATCCAGCCGTCCTCGCCCATCGGCCAGTCGGGCTCCCGCGTGCCGCGCGGCTTCTTCAGCAGCAGCTCGCGCAGGTCGCCGTCGGTCCTCACGCGGCGGTCCCGGTCGGCCGACAGCGGCTCGGGCGCCTCGCCCTTCGACTGCGCGAGCACCGGCTGCGACAGCGGCGGCAGCCTGGTGGGCTCACGGTCGGCCTGGACGAGGTAGCCGGTGCAGGTGCCGGCGACCACGCCGAGCACGGCCGCGGCGGCGATCAGCACGGCCGTCCGCCCCCGCCGGCGTTTCCGGGGCACGCCCGGAGCCGGGACCTCCGGAGATTCCGGGGCCGGGACCTCCGGCGTTTCCGGAGTCTCGCCCACCGGTGTTTCCGGGACCTCGCCCACCGGTGTTTCCGGAGCCGGGACGGCCTCCGGTACATCCTCGGATCTCGGTGCATCCGGGGCGTCGGCTGCTTCTTCGGGTTGTTCCAAGACGTCCCCCACAAAAGGTGAAGCGCGTATTCCGTCCACGCGCGCACAGGAGACCCACAGGTGCCGGCCGAAGTTGTAGCGATCATGATTACGATTCGGTCATGGCGAAGAAGCTTGTGATCAAAGTGACCGCGGGAACCGACGCACCCGAGCGCTGCTCGCAGGCGTTCACGGTGGCGGCGGTGGCCGCGGCCAGCGGTGTCGAGGTCTCCCTGTGGCTCACCGGCGAGTCCGCGTGGTTCTCCCTGCCGGGCCGTGCGGCCGAGTTCGAGCTGCCGCACGCCGCCCCGCTGCCCGACCTGCTGGACACGATCCTGGCCACCGGCCGGGTCACCCTGTGCACCCAGTGCGCGGCCCGCCGCGACATCACCGAGAAGGACGTCGTCGAGGGCGTACGGATCGCCGGCGCGCAGGTCTTCGTACAGGAGGCGATGGCGGACGGGACGCAGGCGCTCGTCTACTGAGCGGCCCGCCCTACCGGGGCCGCTTCCTGCCGTCCAGCTCGTCCCACCACTCGTCGGACTTCGGGTCGCCGGACGGATCGTCCCACCATCGGTCCTCCGGCCCCCGCCGGTTGGCGATCATCGCCGCGACCGGCGGGATGACCATGGCCACGAGACACATGCCCACGGCCGCCGGCACCGACCACAGCCGCACCACGCCCCAGGCCAGGACGAACAGCCCGATACAGGTGCCCATCATGGCGAAGTAGACGTGCCGCCTGCGCGCGTACATGAGACCAGCGTAGGTCCGGGCACGCCGAAGGGCCGCACCCCGGGCGTCCAACCCGCGGGGTACGGCCCCTTGGCCGTTCCCGTGTCCTCAGACCGCGATCGCGACCTCGGCCAGACCGCCCTGCTGGGCGACGACCGTGCGGTCGGCGGTGCCGCCGGGCACCAGCGCGCGGACGGTCCAGGTGCCCTCCGCCGCGTAGAAGCGGAACTGTCCGGTGGCGGAGGTCGGGACCTCCGCGGTGAACTCGCCGGTCGAGTCCAGCAGACGGACGTAGCCCGTCACCGGCTCTCCGTCGCGGGTCACCTGACCCTGGATGGTGGTCTCACCGGGCTTGATCGTCGAGGCGTCCGGGCCGCCGGCCTTCGCACCGCACATGTCTTACTCCTGAAGGGGTCTGGAACGGTCGGTCGGGAGGGACTACTTGCCGGAGCCGAGCTCGATCGGCACGCCGACGAGGGAGCCGTACTCGGTCCAGGAGCCGTCGTAGTTCTTGACGTTCTCCACGCCGAGCAGCTCGTGCAGCACGAACCAGGTCAGCGCGGAACGCTCACCGATGCGGCACAGGGCGATGGTGTCCTTGGACAGGTCGACCTGCTCGTCCTCGTAGAGCGCCTTGAGCTCGTCGTCGGACTTGAAGGTGCCGTCGTCGTTGGCGTTCTTCGACCACGGGATGTTGCGGGAGCTCGGTACGTGGCCGGGGCGCTGCGACTGCTCCTGCGGCAGGTGGGCCGGGGCGAGCAGCTTGCCGGAGAACTCGTCGGGCGAGCGCACGTCGACGATGTTCTGGTTGCCGATGGCGGCCACGACGTCGTCGCGGAAGGCGCGGATGGACGCGTCCTGCGGCTTGGCCTTGTAGTCGGTCTTCGGGCGCTCCGGCACCTCGTCGCCGGGGACCAGCTCGCGGGCGTCGAGCTCCCACTTCTTGCGGCCGCCGTCGAGGAGCTTGACGTTCTCGTGGCCGTACAGCTTGAAGTACCAGTAGGCGTACGAGGCGAACCAGTTGTTGTTGCCGCCGTAGAGGACGACCGTGTGGTCGTTGCCGATGCCCTTGTCCGACAGGAGCTTCTCGAAGCCGGCCTGGTCGACGAAGTCACGGCGGACCGGGTCCTGCAGGTCCTTGGTCCAGTCGATCCGGATGGCGTTCTTGATGTGGTTCTTCTCGTAGGCGGACGTGTCCTCGTCCACCTCGACGATGGCGATGGTCGGGTCGTCCAGGTGCTCCTGGACCCAGTCGGCGTCGACCAGGACGTCGCTGCGGCTCATGCTTGTTCTCCTCCGGGGCAGTTGCGGCGGGGCGTGCGGGTGAGAGGGTGCGCGCGGCCTCACGGGGCCGGCGCACGGATGCCCTCAGCGGGGGCGGGGCGGGAACGCGGACGTCGACGTCCGCTCAGAAAGAACGACAGAGCATGGCGGCGACACGGCACAGGTCCACTGCCCGCCGCTTCGTGAGATCCGCCTGTCCCCCCGACCGGAGGACGCTCGTCTGATCCTGCATGAGTCCGATCGTAAGGAGGGACAGGCGGGCGTGTCACCGACGTGTCACATGGTGAGACACGATCGTCCGCAATACGGGATGACGCATCGCGGAAGCGACCCTCCGCGCTCCGCGGTCCCCCCGCTCCCCTTCCTCACATCTGCCCTGCGGACACCCCCGTCTCGCCTGTCGGACAACACCCCCGTCAAACCACTCCCTACCCGACCAGACGGACGTCGGAACCCTTCACCGTGATGTCCACGCCGTTCTCCGCCGCCTCGACCTTGTCCAGCCGGATGCCGCCGGGCAGTCCGTCGATCCTCTGCTCGAAGTCGGTGACCTGCCGCACGCTGGACTCGACGATCTCGACCCCGCCGAGCGCCGGCACCGAGTCGGCCTTCACGCGCACGGTGTCACCGTCCACGACCGTCACGGAGCTGAGTACGGAGACCGGCTCGGGCAGCTCGGCGCCCAGCACGGTGGCTTCCAGCGCGACCTTGATCTTCCCGTTGCCGCCGTCGGACAGGCCGACGACCCTGGCGGTGACGCCGGGGGCCACCCGGCCGGGCTCGGACCTGCCGGCCGTCTTCAGCAGCTCGTCGTAGGCGATGGTGGCCGTGCCGGTGGCGCTGTCGGCGACGGCGGAGCTGAAGTCGGTGGAGAAGTCGACGCCGTGCATGTCCGCGCGCAGGTCGGCGATGCGGATCCGCTTGGCGCCGTCGCCGGTACCGGCCTCGTAGTCCCGGATGCCCACTTCCACCTCGTCGAGGGTGCCGTCGGCGAGCTGGGTGAGGAAGGGGAAGCCGTTGATCGACACGTCGGGGGTGTTCGCCAGGTTCTCGGTCGCCTTCAGGCGGTCCGCCGCCTCGCCCTCGGCGAAGTTGACGGCCACGCGGTCGACGACGACGAAGATCCCGCCGAGTATCACGATGACGATGAGCAGTATTCGCAGTGCGCGCATGCGGTGGCCCCCACCTGGCGTTTGACGACGACGTCCGTCGACGACCGGGCGGCCGTCCCTGCGTGAGGGTAATGCCGAGGAGGGTGGGGGCCGGGGGATTGTGGATCACTTGTGACAGGGGGCCCGCCCGGCAGCCGTCAGGTGAGTACGCGGGCCAGGGCGTGGACCGCGGGGGCCGCCGCGGCCAGCGGCAGGGCCACGCCCGCCGTGAAGTGGACGAAGCGGGACGGGTAGTCGTAGGAGGCCGCCCGGTGGCCGATCAGCGCGCAGACCGCCGCGCCCGCACCGAGCACCGCCCCCGCCGAACCGTCGACGGCGAACCCCGCCCCCGCCGCCGCCAGCAGCGCGACCACCACGGACACCGGCGTCGGCAACGGCAGCGCCCGTGCCACCACCCCCGCCGCCACGGCCACCGCACCCACGGTCACCGCGGACGCGTCCGCCGCCAGGTACCCGCCCGCCGCGATCGCCAGCGCCGCCGCCACGACCGTCGCCATCAGGCCGTACATCCGCTCGTCGGGATCCGCGTGCGACCGCAGTTGCAGCACCAGCGACAGCAGCACCCACACCCCCAGCGTCCCCAGGATCGCCGCCGGCGACCGGTCGGACACCAGCAGCGCCGCGTCCGCGGCCAGCGCGCCGAGGAACCCCAGCGCGATGCCCTGCCGTGCCGGCCACATCCCGTTCAGCCGGAACCAGCCCGCCGCCGTGAGCCCCTGCAGCACCACCAACGGCACCAGCAGCGCGTACGTCCCCAGCGCCGCCCCGCCCGCCAGCAGCAGCCCCAGCAGCGCGGTGAGCGCCGCCGGCTGCATCCCGGGCTCGATGATCGGCGACCGCCCCTCGGCCCGCGCCCGCTGCGCGTCGGTGACACGCGAGTTCCCGGCCAGCGTGGCCGGCCCGTACTCGGGCCCGGCCTCAGGAGACACCGGAGCCGGAGCCGGAACCACCGGAGCCGGCTCCGGGTCCGGAGCCACCGGAGCCACCGGAGCCGCCGCCACCGGCGGCTGCATCTGCGTCTCCCACGTCTGCCCCTGCCACTGCTGCGTGTACTGCTGGTCCGCGTACGGATCCCCGTACGCCTGCTGCCCGGGCCACGCGCCCTGAGCAGCGGCCTGCTGCGGATCCTGGTACGACGGGTCGTACGCCCCGTACGGCTGGTTCGTCATCGCTCACCCTCCTGCGAACGGCGGAAGCACCTCGACCGTGCCGCCGTCGGCCAGCCGTACCGTCTCATGCGCGCGCTTCCCCACGGGACCACCGTCGACGAGGAACGAGCACCGCAGCAGCACGCGCGCGAGTTCGCCGGGGTGCCGCCCGCGCACCGCGTCGAGCGCCTCGGCGAGCGTGGCCGCCTCGTACGCCTCCTCGGCCACCCCGGCCGCGGCCTTGGCTGCGGCCCAGTACCGCACCGTGACCTTTGCCATCTGCTGATCCTCAATCGGTCGACGACGAACACCGTCAGGCTAGCCCGCCCGGTCCGCCACCCAGTCCCCGATCCGCTCCAGCAGCGCCTGAGGCGCCGCGTTCTCCGCGTGCCCCATGCCGGCCTCGACCCACAGCTCCCCGTGCCCGCCCGCGGCGGCCGCCAGCATCCGCGGGTGATCGAGTGGGAAGTACCCGTCCCGGTCCCCGTGCACGATCAGCAGCGGCGTGGGCGCGATCCGCGGCACCGCCTCGACGGGTGACAGCGGCACCGGGTCCCACTGTCGGTGGTGGATCCGCGTCCGCAGCCCGTACCGCCCAACGAGCCGCCCGGACGGCCGGGTCACCAGCCAGTGCAGCCGCCGCATGGGGGCGGTCCCCCGGTAGAACCACCGTGCGGGCGCGCTCACGGAGACGACGGCGTCGACCCGGGTGTCCCGGCCGACCGCGGCGTGCCGCAGCACCACCGAGCCGCCCATGGAGAACCCGACGGTGGCCACCCGCGCGTACCCCAGCTCACGCGCCCACCCCACCACCGCCGCGAGGTCGAGCACCTCCCGGTCCCCCACGGTCGACCGCCCGCCGGACGCCCCGTGCCCCCGGAAGGAGAACGTCACGACACCGCCGTACCGCGCGAAGGCCCGCGCCGCCCGCCGCACGTGCGGCCGGTCCGCGTCCCCGGTGAACCCGTGCGCGACCACGAACACGAGATCACCGGAAGAATCGGCCCCGGTCCCGGGTTCGTATACGGAATCGATCGCCACCCCGTCCGCAGTGCGCAGGAACGTCCGCAAAGGCTTACCGCCCCGCGTTACGTCAGCCGTCTCGGAATATGGACGAATGATGGATCGATCGGTGGATCGCGCCACATGACCTGCCGGACCGGTGCTCATGTCGGCTATTCTGCTGCGAAGAGGACTCGGGCAGTGAAGCCCCCGGGTCCTTTTGTGCTTTCGGAAGCGTTGTATACGAACGCGGGAAACCGCCGGTGTACGGGCCGTCGAACGCACGCAGCAATGCCGTAAACGTCCTCGCAGGGACCGAGGAGGAACCAGACGTTATGGGCGAGCGAACCGTGCACGAGCGAACGACGATGACGACCCGGGCCGGTGGGGTGCGATGAGCTCTCTGCTGCTCCTGACCAACGCGCTCCAGCCGTCGACGGAGGTGCTCCCCGCTCTCGGCCTGCTGCTGCACAACGTGCGGGTGGCGCCCGCGGAGGGCCCCGCCCTCGTCGACACCCCCGGCGCCGACGTGATCCTGGTCGACGGCCGGCGCGACCTCCCGCAGGTCCGCAGCCTGTGCCAGCTGCTGCGCTCCACCGGACCCGGCTGCCCCCTCGTCCTGGTCGTGACCGAGGGCGGCCTGGCCGCCGTCACCGCGGACTGGGGCATCGACGACGTCCTCCTGGACACCGCGGGCCCGGCCGAGGTGGAGGCGCGCCTGCGCCTCGCCATGGGCCGCCAGCAGATCGTCAACGACGACTCCCCGATGGAGATCCGCAACGGCGACCTGTCGGTCGACGAGGCGACGTACTCCGCGAAACTCAAGGGCAGGGTCCTCGACCTGACCTTCAAGGAATTCGAACTGCTCAAATACCTCGCGCAGCACCCCGGCCGGGTCTTCACCCGCGCCCAGCTGCTCCAGGAGGTCTGGGGCTACGACTACTTCGGCGGCACCCGCACGGTCGACGTCCACGTACGGCGCCTGCGCGCCAAACTCGGCCCCGAGCACGAATCGCTGATCGGCACCGTACGCAACGTCGGCTACCGGTTCGTCACTCCCGAGAAGCCCGAGAAGACGGAGAAGCCGGCCCGCGCCGCGGAGGACACCAAGGAGAGGACGGACACCGCGGAAGCGGCGGAATCCAAGGTGTGATACGCCCTGCCCGTACCGGGTATATCCGCGTAGACTCCGCGCGTGGCCAAGGTAACCAGGGATGATGTGGCGCGGCTGGCGGGGACGTCCACCGCCGTCGTCAGCTATGTCATCAACAACGGACCCCGGCCGGTCGCCCCGGCCACGCGCGAGCGCGTCCTCGCCGCGATCAAGGAGCTGGGGTACCGGCCGGACCGGGTCGCCCAGGCGATGGCCTCGCGGCGCACGGACCTCATAGGCCTGATCATCCCGGACGCCCGTCAGCCGTTCTTCGGCGAGATGGCGCACGCGGTCGAGCAGGCCGCCTCCGAGCGCGGGAAGATGGTCCTGGTCGGCAACACGGACTACATCGCCGAGCGCGAGGTCCACTACCTGCGGGCCTTCCTCGGGATGCGGGTCTCCGGCCTGATCCTGGTCAGCCACGCGCTCAACGACCAGGCCGCCGCGGAGATCGAGGCGTGGGACGCCCGGGTCGTGCTGCTGCACGAGCGCCCGGAGGCGATCGACGACGTCGCCGTCGTCACCGACGACCTCGGCGGCGCCCAGCTCGCCGTGCGCCACCTGCTGGAACACGGCAACGAGTACGTGGCCTGCGTCGGCGGCACCGCGGAGACCCCCGCCGTCGGCGACCCGGTCTCCGACCACGTCGAGGGCTGGCGGCGCGCGATGGAGGAGGCCGGGATACCGACCGAGGGCCGCCTCTTCGAGGCCCCGTACAACCGCTACGACGCCTACCGGGTCGGCCTGGAGATCCTCTCCGGACCGGACCGTCCGCCGGCGGTCTTCTGCTCCACCGACGACCAGGCGATCGGCATCCTGCGCGCCGCGCGGGAGCTGCGCATCGACGTGCCGGGGGAGCTGGCGGTCGCCGGGTTCGACGACATCAAGGAGGCGGCGCTCGCGGACCCGCCGCTGACCACGGTCGCCTCCGACCGTTCGGCGATGGCCCGCTCGGCGGTCGACCTCGTCCTGGACGACGGCGTACGGGTGGCGGGCTCGCGCCGCGAGCGGCTGAAGGTGTACCCGTCCCGGCTGGTGGTACGCCACTCCTGCGGCTGCAAGTAAGGGGGCCCCGTCGGCCGGGGCCCCGCCGGCCCCCACCGCGGCCCCGTCGGCCTTTATATCGGGCATACGAGGTTCTGCCGGGCTTCTCAGCACACACTCAGCTCGCTCTCATGGTCGGGCGCGAGGCTCTGTGCCATGACCGAGAGCCTCCGCCCCAGCGGCGAGTACGGAAGCCCCGCCCCGGTGAACCCCGAGTGGCCGCCCCCGCCGGCGTACGCGCCGCCCCAGCAGCCCGTGCAGGAGTTCACGCAGGAGCCCGCCCCGCAGCCCTCCTCGGCGTTCACGCAGGAGCCCGCCCCGCAGCCCTCCTCGGCGTTCACGCAGGGGCCCGCCCCGCAGCCCGCGAAGAGGAAGCGTGCCCGGGGTCCGGCGGCCCTGCTCGCCGCCGTGGCGATCGTCGCGGCGGCCGTGGGCGGCGGCACCGCCTACGGCGTGCAGGAGCTGACCGGCAACGACACGGTGGCCGCCGGCTCGACCAGCACCAACGTCGTACCGTCGAGCCAGAAGGGCACGGTGTCCGGCGTCGCGGAGGCGGTCAGCCCGAGCATCGTCGAGATCAACGCGTCCTCGAACGCCGGCTCCTCCACCGGCTCCGGTGTGATCATCACGTCCGACGGCGAGATCATCACCAACAACCACGTCGTGTCCGGGGCCTCGTCGATCGAGGTGCGGACCAGCGACGGCAAGACGTACACGGCGGAGACCGTCGGCACCGACAGCAGCAAGGACCTCGCCCTGATCAAGCTCCAGGACGCCTCCGGGCTGCAGGCGGCCACCCTCGGCGACTCCGGCGGCGTCCAGGTCGGTGACCAGGTCGTGGCGATCGGCTCCCCCGAGGGCCTCACCGGCACGGTGACCAGTGGCATCGTCTCCGCCCTCGACCGTGACGTGACGGTCTCGACGGACGAGAGCGAGGGCCAGCAGCAACAGCGGCAGGGCGGCGGCTGGCCGTTCGAGTACGGCGGCCAGGAGTTCAACGGCGACACGGGGAGCTCCACGACCACGTACAAGGCGATCCAGACCGACGCGTCCCTGAACCCGGGCAACTCCGGCGGCGCGCTGATCGACATGAACGGCAACATCATCGGCATCAACTCCGCGATGTACTCGGCGAGCGGCAGCGGATCGTCCTCGTCCGACGCGGGCAGCGTGGGCCTGGGCTTCGCCATCCCGGTCAACACGGTCAAGTCGGACCTGTCGGCGCTGCGCTCCGGCTCGACGAACTGACGCGCCGCCCGGCGGCCGTGCGAGGCTGAAGGCCTGAAACCGTAGAGAGCCGTGAGGAACCCCTAGCCCATGAGCCCCGCAGAAGGCGACCGTGATCCCCAGCGCATCCTGATCGTCGACGACGAGCCGGCGGTGCGCGAAGCGCTCCGGCGCAGCCTGGCCTTCGAGGGGTACGGCACCGAGGTCGCCGTCGACGGCGCGGACGCCCTGGAGAAGGCGGCGGTGTACCGGCCCGACCTGCTCGTCCTGGACATCCAGATGCCCCGGATGGACGGTCTGACCGCCGCCCGCCGCATCCGCGCCACCGGCGACACCACTCCCATCCTGATGCTGACCGCCCGGGACACCGTCGGCGACCGGGTGACCGGCCTGGACGCGGGGGCGGACGACTACCTGGTCAAGCCGTTCGAGCTGGACGAGCTGTTCGCCCGTATCCGCGCGCTGCTGCGCCGCAGCTCGTACGCGGCGGCGGTGGCCGCCTCCGCCGAGTCGGACGACGTCCTCTCCTTCGCCGACCTGCGCATGGACCTGGCGACCCGCGAGGTCACCCGCGGCATCCGGCGGGTGGAGCTGACCCGTACGGAGTTCACCCTGCTCGAGATGTTCATGGCGCACCCGCGCCAGGTGCTCACCCGTGAGCAGATCCTGAAGGCGGTCTGGGGCTTCGACTTCGAGCCCTCGTCCAACTCGCTCGACGTGTACGTCATGTACCTGCGCCGCAAGACCGAGGCGGGCGGCGAGCCGCGCCTGGTGCACACGGTGCGGGGGGTGGGGTACGTGCTGCGGCAGGGCGGCGCGGAGTGAGCGGGCTGGTCCGCCGCGTCCGCGCCCTGCCCATCCGGGCCCGGCTGTCGCTGCTGGTGGCGGCGGCGGTGGCGTTCGCGGTGGCGGCGGTGTCGGTGACGTGCTGGTTCATCGTGCGGGGCAAGCTGTACGACGAGGTCGACGACGATCTGAAGTCGTCGGTCATCGAGCTCCGGCCGGAGGAATTCAGGCAGCTCACCGACAACTGTGTCCAGGAGCCGGCCGACACCGACACCATCGGCCCGCGCAGCACGCAGTACGCTCAGCTGGTGCGCTCGGACGGCAGCGTGTGCCTGTTCCCGAACTCCGCGGCCGCGGTCGACGTCACCGGCGGTGACAAGAAGGTGGCCGAGAACCCGGACCCGGGCAAGGGCGTCTTCCGCGACGGCACCGACAGCGACGGCGAGCGGATCCGCGTCCTGACGACGGCCGTCACCATCAAGACCGGTCCGGTGGACCGGGGCGTGGTCCAGGACTACGCCTTCGTCGTCGCCCTGCCGCTGGACAACACCCGGTCCACGCTCAACGAACTGGCGCTGCTGCTGCTCCTGGTCTCCGGTGTCGGCGTGCTCGGCGCCTCGGCCGCCGGCCTCGCGGTGGCCCGGACCGCCCTGCGTCCCGTGGACAAGCTCACCGAGGCCGTCGAACACGTCGCCCGCACCGAGGACCTCACCGTCCGCATCCCCGTGGCGGACGACTCGGAGGACGAGATCGCCCGGCTCTCCCGCTCCTTCAACTCCATGACGTCCGCCCTCGCCAGCTCCCGCGACCTCCAGCAGCAGCTCATCGCGGACGCCGGCCACGAGCTGCGCACCCCGCTCACCTCGCTCCGCACCAACATCGAACTCCTCACCCGCAGCGAGGAGACGGGCCGTCCGATCCCGGAGGACGACCGCAAGGCCCTGCTCGCCTCCGTGAAAGCGCAGATGACGGAACTGGCCGCGCTCATCGGCGACCTTCAGGAGCTGTCCCGCCCGGACACCGGCCAGCACGCGGGCCGTGCGCAGATCGTCGCCTGGCAGGACGTCGTCGAGTCGGCCCTGCGCCGCGCCCGGCTGCGCGGCCCGGAGCTGACCATCACGGCGGACGTCCACCCCTGGTACGTACGGGCGGAGCCGTCCGCGCTGGAGCGGGCGATGGTCAACATCCTGGACAACGCGGTGAAGTTCAGCCCCGAGGGCGGCACGGTC
This sequence comes from Streptomyces sp. NPDC059787, assembly GCF_042732315.1. Taxonomy (NCBI): domain Bacteria; kingdom Bacillati; phylum Actinomycetota; class Actinomycetes; order Kitasatosporales; family Streptomycetaceae; genus Streptomyces; species Streptomyces sp. NPDC059787. Next base: position 11,169 of record NZ_JBHWHX010000025.1, on the reverse strand, counting down.
GACGTGCGCCTGACCGACGGCGTCCTCACCGTCCGCGACCACGGCCCCGGCATCCCCGCCGACGAACTCCCGCACGTCTTCGACCGGTTCTGGCGCTCCCCGAGCGCCCGCGCCCTCCCGGGCTCCGGCCTCGGCCTGTCCATCGTGGCCCGCACGGTGCAGCAGGCGGGCGGCGAGGTGTCCCTGACCCGCGCGGACGGCGGCGGCACCACGGCCACGGTCCGCCTGCCGGGCGCCCCGACCCCACCGCCGGAGGTTCCTTAGCGAAGACGGCGGCAACCTTTCCGTGCCGGGCGGCGACCGATCGTCGTCCCCTCCCCCACACGGAACGGATCGCCGCATGAGCGAGCACCGCAGCAGGGCCCGGCACCGCAGGTCCGGGAAGTTCCTGGCCGTCGGCCTCCCGCTGGCCCTGACCACCGCCGGAGTCCTGGCGTACGGCACCGACTTCGTCCCCCAGCAGGCGTCCGCCGCGACGACGGCCGCCCCCGCCTGGGCCACCGCCGCCGCCGACGGCTTCGCCTCCGTCAACGCGCTCGGCCAGAACGGCACGTACGGCGGCCGGGACGGACAGACCGTCACCGTCCGGACGCAGGCGGACCTGGAGAAGTACGCCACGGCCGCCGAGCCGTACGTCATCGTCGTGGCCGGGACGATCACGATGAACCCGGTCGGCAAGGAGATCAAGGTCGCCTCCGACAAGACGATCGTGGGCTCCGGCACGTCCGGGCACATCGTCGGCGGCGGCTTCTTCCTCGGCCAGGGCGTCCACAACGTGATCATCCGCAACCTGACGATCCGGGACGCCTACCAGGGCATCTGGAACGACAAGGAGCACGACTTCGACGCGGTCCAGATGGACGGCGCCCACCACGTCTGGATCGACCACAACGACCTGCGGAACATGGCGGACGGCCTGATCGACGTCCGCAAGGACAGCACGTACGTGACGGTCTCCTGGAACAGGCTGAGCCAGAACAACAAGACGTTCGGCATCGGCTGGACCGAGAACGTGCTGACCGACATCACGATCCACCACAACTGGATCCGCGAGACCGAACAGCGCAACCCCTCCACGGACAACGCCGCCCACGCGCACCTCTACAACAACTTCCTCGAGGACGTCGCGAACACGAGCATCAACTCCTCGTACGGCAACTACTCGCGCGGCGGCACCCGGATGGTCCTGGAGAACAGCTACTTCCAGGGCATGAAGAACCCGGTCATCAAGGACACGACGGCGACGATCGTCCAGCGCGGCAACGTCTTCTCGGGCACGTCGGGCCGCAACGAGAGCGGCGGTACGGCGTTCGACCCGAAGGCGTACTACTCCTACACGCTCGACAAGGCGGCGGACGTGCCGGCCCTGCTCAAGTCGGGCACGGGCCCGCGCTCGACCATCGGCACGACGGCGTCGGCGTCGGCGTCGGCGTCGGCGTCGGCGTCGGCGTCGGCGTCGGCGTCGGCGGAGGTCTCGACGAAGGCCGCGGCGGCCACCACCCTCACCGTCGCCAAGGACGGCAGCGGCCAGTACAGGACGGTCCAGGCCGCGGTGAACGCGGTCCCCGCGAACAACGCCTCCCGTGTCGTCATCTCCATCAAGCCGGGCACGTACCGCGAGACGGTCAAGGTCCCGTCGAACAAGCCGCACGTCACCTTCCAGGGCACCGGCGGCAGCCGCAAGGACACGGTGATCGTCTACAACAACGCGTCGGGCACGCAGAAGCCGGACGGATCGGGCACGTACGGCACCTCGGGCAGCGCCACGGTCGCCGTCGAGGCCGACGACTTCCAGGCCCGCAACCTGACCGTCTCCAACGACTTCGACGAGGGCGCCAACCAGTCCCTCTCCGGCCACCAGGCGGTCGCCCTGCGCACGGCGGCCGACAAGGTCTTCCTCGACGGCGTGATCGTCGAGGGCGACCAGGACACCCTCCTGCTCGACACGGCCGCCAAGGACAAGCTGGGCCGGGTCTACGTCACCAACTCCTACGTCGTCGGGAACGTCGACTTCATCTTCGGCCGGGCGACCGCGGTGGTCGACCGCTCGGTCATCACCCTGAAGAAGCGCTGGGACGGCTCCTCCGCCGGCTACGTCACGGCCCCGAGCACGGCCGCGAACCGCAAGGGCTTCCTCATCGCCAACTCGACGGTGAACGGCAGCGTCTCCGACCGCACCTTCTACCTCGGCCGCCCCTGGCACGCCGGCGGCGACGCCTCCCTGGACCCGCAGACCACGGTCCGCAACACCAACCTCAGCGCCGCGGTCCGCACCACGCCCTGGACCGACATGAGCGGCTTCTCCTGGAAGGACGACCGCTTCGCCGAGTACAAGAACACGGGCTCCGGCGCGGGTTCGGCGAGCAGCAACCGCCCGCACCTGACGGACGCCCAGGCGGCCGACCAGGAGGTCGCCGACTGGCTGGCGGGCTGGACGCCCACGGCGTCCTGAACCCGCCTCCTGCAACAGGCCCCACGCCGTCCTCGGCGTGGGGCCACCCATTCTTACCACCACTGGTAGGATTCACCGCATGAGCGGTAGTAAGAAATACTCGATCAGCCTGCCCGAGGACCTCGCCGAGGCTGTGCGCGCCCACGTCGGCCCTGGCGGGTTCTCCGCTTACGTGGCCGAAGCCCTCGAGCACCGGGTCGCCATGGACAAGCTTCGCGAGATCGTCGCCGACTTCGAGACCGGTGACGACGAGCTCACCCGTGAGGAGGTCGAGGCCGCCCGCGCACTGCTGCGCCACGACCACCGGCAGTCCGGCAGGACCGCCGCCTGATGCCCGGCACCCTCCTGCTCGACAGCGAAGGGCTCTCGAAGCTCTACAAGAAGGACCGTGCCGTCGTGGCCTTCGTACAGGCCGCCTCGGAAGAGGGCGTCCGCGTGGCCACCAGCGCCATGACGGCACTCGAGGCCGACTACGAGCGCATTCACCCCGCCCGCATCACATGGGTCCTCTCGCGCGTGGACGTACACGACGTCACCAAGGCGGTCACGGACCACGCCGCGGCCCTCCTGCGCACCCACCACCTCCACGGCCACAAGTACGCCATCGACGCCGCCCTGGCCGCCATCGCCCGCACGGCACCCCAGCCGGTCACCGTCCTCACGTCCGACCCCGAGGACCTGATGCTCCTCTGCGGCCCCGCCGTAGAGGTGCTCAAGGTGTGACCCGGTCGCCTCCCCGTCAAGGCGGCGCCCTCCGCTTCCGCACGGCGAACGATCAGCCGCGCGTGGCCTCTTCGGCCGGCGGCGGGTTCCCCCGGGCGACGGCCTCGGCCTCCTCGAACCTGCCTTCCCGCAGCAACAGATGGAGCTGCTTCAAGGTGGCCGCTTCCCGCGAGCCGCCCCGTATCAACCGCGCGATCTTCACAGCCCGTGAGGCTACGTCGAAACCCCGGGCCAGGACTGCCGTCGGCGGCTGCCGAGCTCCGTGACGAAGGACGCCCACGAGGCCGAGCCGAAGACGATCACGGGACCGTGCGGGACCTTGCTGTCCCGCACGGGGACGAGGCCGACGTGGCCGTCGGCCACCTCGACGCAGTTCGATGCGCCCCCGTCGCTGCAGGACGACTCGCGCCACACCGCGTCGGCCAGGCCGGGGACCCTGTTCATGGTGCGCACTCCTTCGGAAGGCCCTCGATGAACGCCCTCGACTCGCTGGAGGAGACACTGCGCATCGCGGCCGGCCGGGGAGCGCGCATCCCCTGCCCGCTCGAGTGAGCCGTGTGGCACGGTGGGCGCATGTCGACACCACCGGACGGGCTGCCCGTCTACCGCGTACTGACCGGTCCCGACGACTCGGCCTTCTGCCACCGGGTGAGCGAGGCGCTGGAGAGGGGATACCTGCTGCACGAAGGGCCGTCGGTGACCTTCGACGGTGAGCGGGTGATCGTCGCGCAGGCGGTCGTGTGGCCCGGGTAGGCGGCCCTACCGCAGAGTGATCTCCCCGCCTACCCCTTTCTCGCGCGCCGCGGCAAGGACCAGAGCCGCGGCGGCGGCGTCCTGCACCGCCACGCCGACCGATTTGTACAGGGTGATCCGGTCGTCCGACTCCCGGCCCGGTCTGCTGCCCGCGACCAGCTCCCCCAGTTCGGCGTGGACGTGGTCCGGTGTGATGACACCGTCGCGGATCGGCGTCAGCAGGTCGTTGCTGCCGGTCGGGAACGGGGCCAGCGCGGCCTCCCGCGATTCGACGCACACCAGGGCCTCGGCCACGGTGGCGTCGTCGATCTCGCGGCCGGCCGGGTTGTAGCCCACCGACGTGATGTGCGCTCCGGGTGTGATCCAGGCGCGGCGGACGACGGGTTCCACGGCGTGGGTCGTGGCGGCGACGATGTCCGCGCCGTCGAGCGCCTCGGCGTAGTCGGCCGCCGCCCGCACCTCGGTGTCCAGTTCGGCCGACAGCTCGCCGACCAGGGCGGCCACCTTCGCCGGGTTCCGGCCGGCGACGCGGATCTGCCCGATCGGGCGCACCCTGCACATCGCGCGGGCGTGGGCACGGGCCTGCACACCGGTCCCCAGGACGGCCAGCACCGACGCGTCCGCCCGCGCGAGCAGCCGCGCGGACAGCGCCGAGCAGGCGCCGGTGCGGGCCGCGGTGATCGCCGTACCGTCCAGCAGCGCGAGGGGCTCGCCCGTGCCGGGGTCGTACGTCACGATCAGCGCCTGGTGGGTCGGCAGCCGGGTGCCCGCGTTGTGCGGGAAGAGGGAGACCAGCTTGCTCGCGAGCACCCCGGCCGAGGGCACGTAGCCGGGCATGGCGGCCAGGAAGCCCTCGCGCTCGGGGACGAGTGCGGCGATGCGGCCGGGCGCGGAGGCGCGTCCGGCGCTGAGATCGGCCATCGCCTCGGCCAGCGCGTCGATCAACGCGTCCAGGTCGAGCAGTTCCTCCACCTGAGCACGTCCGAGCACCAGCATGTGGCTCACCTCCTGTCGACGGCCGTCCGTCGAAGCGTGACCCGCCGCGCCTGTCGTCCCCCGCAGGACGCGCCGCCGAGAGCGGTCGGATGCGTCGGGGCCGGTACGAGGCGGTGAACGCGCTCGTACCGGCCCCGTCAGTGCTTACCGCACGATCGTGATGCGGTCAGCCTTCGGCGGGGCGAGCGGGGAGGTCGCCGTCGAGTTGGCCGTCAGGTACTGCTCCAGGGCCGCCAGGTCGTCCTCGCCGACCAGGTCGTTCGTGCCCTGGCCCAGGGTCGGGAAGCCGTCGCCGCCGCCCGCGAGGAAGCTGTTCGTCGCGACGCGGTAGGTGGCGGACGGGTCGATGGGCGAGCCGCCCAGCCGGATCGAGTCCGTGACGACGCGGTCCGCGCCCGTCTTCGTCAGGTCCAGGGTGTAGGTCAGGCCGGAGGAGATCTGGAGGATCTTCGGGGCCGCCTCGTTCGCGCCGCTGACCTGCTCCTTCAGGGCCTGGATGACCTGCGCGCCCGTGAAGTCCTGGAGGTTGACCGTGTTGGCGAACGGCTGGACGGTGAAGCCCTCGGCGAAGGTCACCACACCGTCGCCCTCCGCACCGCCGGCCGCGTAGGTGAGCGACGCGCGGATGCCGCCGGGGTTCATCAGCGCCAGGTCGGTCTCCGCGTCCAGCGTCCGGCCGTACTCCAGCTGCGCGTCGGCGATCAGGTCACCGAGCGGGGACTCGGTGCCGTCCTTCACGATGTCACCGGAGATGTAGCCGATCGCGCGGTTGCCGATGGGGGCGGCGAGGGTGTTCCACTCGTCGATCAGGCGGGTCATGTCGGGCGCCTTGGGGACGTCCCGGCTGACCACGTGGTTCGCGGACTTCACGGCCGTACGGGCGATGTCACCCGTCGCGCGGTCGTAGGTCAGCGTGGTGTCCGTGTAGAGGCGGCCGAAGGACGCGGCCGAGGTGACCGTGCGGGGCTTGCCCGCCGGGTCGGGGATCGTGCACACGTACGCGTTGTGGGTGTGGCCGGTGACCAGCGCGTCCACCTGGGGCGTGATGTTCTTCGCGATGTCCGCGATCGGGCCGGAGATGCCGTCGCCGGCACCCGGGGAGTCGCAGTCGTAGTTGTAGGAGGACGAGGCCGGGAAGCCGCCCTCGTGGATGAGCGCGACGATCGACTTCACGCCCTGGCGCTGGAGCTCCTTGGCGTACTTGTTGATCGTCTCGACCTCGTCCTTGAAGGCGAGGCCCTTCACGCCCTCCGCCGAGACGATGTCCGGGGTGCCCTCCAGGGTCACGCCGATGAAGCCGACCTTGACGCCCTGCTTCTTCCACACCCAGTACGGCTTGAGGAGGGGCTTCTTCGTCTTCTCGTCCAGGACGTTCGCCGCCAGGTACGGGAAGTCGGCGCCCTTGAACCCCTTGTCGGTGTAGCAGCCCTCGTCCGGGTGGCAGCCGCCGTTCTGGAGGCGGGCCAGTTCGGCCGCGCCCTCGTCGAACTCGTGGTTGCCGACGCTCGTCACGTCCAGGTCGAGCTTGTTCAGCGCCTCGATGGTGGGCTCGTCGTGGAAGAGGCCCGAGATGAGCGGGGACGCGCCGACCATGTCGCCGCCGGCGGCGGTGACGGAGTAGCGGTTGCCCTTGCGCGCCTCGCGCAGGTGGGTGGCGAGGTACTCCACACCGCCCGCGTCGACGGTCTTCGTCGTGCCGTCGGGCTGGAGTTCGGTGACCCGGCCCGAGGAGCCGGACGGCGGCTCCAGGTTGCCGTGCAGGTCGTTGAAGGACAGCAGCTGCACGTCCTGGTAGCGGCCGGGGTGGGACTTGTCCTTGTCCCCGTGGTTCTCGCCCGCCGTCGCCGACCCGGGCAGGGCGGCCGCGGCCAGCGCGCCGGCGGTGAGCACACCGGCGGCGGTCGCGAGGAGACGGTTCGTACGGCGTCTGCGGCGCTGGTGGTGCGCCGGGGATGTGGCTGGCATGCGCCCCCCTGAGGGTACGAGTGGGTACCGGCGCAGCCTAGAGTCAACGCGCGTAGCGCGACAGGGTGTTCAAGGTTACGGCCTGGTTTAACTTTCGCCGACACCGTTGCCGTCCGTTTTGCGCCCGCCTCCCTTTAACCTCGTACGCATGACCAGCGACGACTTCGCACGGCCCGGCCGCCCCCGCTCGCTCCAAACGTATGCCGCGCTCGGCCCCGGGCAGACCGGGACGGTGCTCGCCCTGCTCGCCGAGGCCGCCCGGACCGACGGACAGCAGGCGGTGTCCGAGCAGGGGCGGTTGCAGCTGCGCGGCGGGGAGCGGGACGGGGTCTCGCACCTGCTGCTCTCCGTCGACGACGAACTCGTCGGATACGCCCAGCTGGAGGACACCGATCCGGTGGAACCGCCCGCCGCCGAACTGGTCGTGCACCCCTCGTACCGGGGCCACGGGCACGGGCGGGCGCTCGGTTCGGCGCTGCTCGCCGCCTCCGGGAAGCGGCTGCGGGTGTGGGCGCACGGCGGTCACTCCGCCGCCCGGCACCTCGCGCAGGTCCTCGGGCTGACGCTGTTCCGGGAACTGCGGCAGATGCGGCGGCCGTTGGCCGGCTTCGACCTGCCCGACCCGGTGCTGCCGGAAGGCGTGACCGTACGGACCTTCGTGCCGGGCCGGGACGACGCCGCCTGGCTCGCGGTGAACGCCGCCGCGTTCGCCCACCACCCCGAGCAGGGCGCCCTCACCCAGCGCGACCTCGACGACCGCAAGGCCGAGGCGTGGTTCGACCCCGAGGGGTTCTTCCTGGCGGAGAAGGACGGCCGGCTCGTCGGCTTCCACTGGACCAAGGTGCACGCGGCGGAGCGCCTCGGTGAGGTGTACGTCCTCGGGGTGAACCCCGACGCCCAGGGCGGCGGCCTCGGCAGGTCACTGACCACGATCGGGCTGCGGCACCTGGCGGCCCGGGGCCTGCCGACGGCCATGCTCTACGTCGACGCCGACAACAAGGCGGCGGTCTCCGTCTACGAGCGGCTGGGCTTCGTCACGCACGAGACGGACCTGATGTACCGGACGGAGACCTGAGCCCGCGGAGGGTGACGCGGCGCCTCGGTTCCGTCGCGCACACCGCGCCCACCAGCAGCGCCGCGCACAGCAGTACCGCCCAGCGGTCGTGGCCCGCCGCCCACCTCGTGTCGTCCGGGGTCGTGAACAGCGCCCAGCTCCCGGGGGTCAGCAGCGGGCCCAGGACCGACCCGACGAGCAGGAACGCGGCGACCGCCTGACCCGGCCGGGCGCCGTCCCCGCGGCGGATCGCGAACGCCGACCCGGCCAGGGCGAGGGCGAGGGCCGTCGCCGCCTCCAGGGTGATCGCGGCGACCGGGGGGCGTACGGGTGCGGGCACCAGGAGCAGCGCGGCGGTCCACCACACGGCGGCGACCGGGGCCACGAGGAGGACGCGCAGTCCGTGGCGGACGGCCCGCCGGATGGGGACGGCGGCGGTGGTGTGCCGGGCCGGGTCGTCCAGCACGAAGGCCGCTCCCAGCGCGAAGGCCACGGCGGACGCCCGCAGCACGTTCAGCGCCAGCCGGCCGTCCGCCCCCTCGCCCGTCAGCCTCGGCACGGCGGCGAGCAGCAGGCCCAGGGCCCCGGCCGCTCCGATCGCCCTCCAGGGCATGGTCCGTACGGTCGGCCGCAGCAGAGCCGTGTCAACGGTCCTCACAGGCACTCGTCCTTCGCCTCCGGTTCGTCCAGGCCCAGCAGTCGCGCGACCCGGTCCGTCGTCACCTCCGGGGCCGTCAGCTCGGCCCAGTGCGCCTTCACCTTCGCGGCGGTCCCGTCCTTCGGACGTCGCAGCAGCTCGCGCACCACCTCCGTCTGCGCGGCGGTCATGGACAGCGGGTTCGTCTGCGAGAGGACGACCGCGGAGCCCATGTCGCTGTCGTCCAGGCGCACCCGCCGCAGGTCCGACATCGGGTCGGGCCGGTCGGCGAGCGCCAGCCACATCACGGCGACCATCCGGCCGTCGCACATCCCGCCCGCCTTCGCCTCGGTGCCCGTGACCAGCACACCGGCCACGGCGACGGCGAACTCCGGAACCCGGTTGCCGCCCCAGGCCGTGCCGACGGTGACCTCGCCGACGCGGGTGGCCGGGTCGATCGCCGCGTCGCCGTCCAGGCCGTACCGCGCCTCGACGCGCTGCCGTACGACGAGCGGCCGGTCCTGCGCGGTACCGCCCGCGAGGGAGCGCACGCTCTCCAGGACCTCCGCCCAGTCGTCGGTGCGCGCTCCCCACTCCGGGAAGGCGCAGTACGTCGTGGCGTCCCGCTCGGCGCACCGCTGCTCCTTCTCCGGGGCGACGGAGTACCGCGTACGCGCCTCCGTCGTCTCCGGCGACACGCCCTGGGACTGGGCCACCGCGCCCACCAGGGTCAGCGCCACCGCCCCGGCGACGCCCGCCCGCACGGTCCGCAGCCGCGCGCCCCCGGAGACCAGCACCGCGAGCAGGGCCGCGCTCAGCGCGAGACCCGTGAGGTAGAGGGCGTGCCAGGCGGCGGGGCGGCCCAGCAGTTCGGACGGCAGCGTGTTGGAGGTGTTCTCGCCGACCGTCAGCGACAGCCACCGCGTCCAGTCCTCGCCACCGGCGTCGGTGATCAGCAGGGAGAAGACCAGGAGGACGACGAGCAGCAGCGGGGCCGCGAAGGGGGCGGCCAGCAGCCGGCCCAGCAGCACCCCGAGGGCACCGAGCACCAGGACGGACAGCGGCCCGGCCAGCAGCTCGCCCGGCGAACCGTGTCCGACCGCGCCGGGCTTGAGCGCCTCCCAGGTGAACTGGCCGGCCACGCACACCCCGGTGAGCAGCGCGACGGCCGCGACGGACAGCAGATGCGCGGCCGTACGGCGCCACGGCTGGACCACCAGCACGTCGAGGTGCCGGTCGGTGTCGTACCGCCGGGAGCGCAGCACGGCCTGGTTGACGCAGAGCAGCACCGCGAGGCCGACGAGCAGGGGCGCGTTCTGGGTGGCGCGGTCGGCGTCCTGCAGCGCGGGGAAGCCGTCCCAGGAGGTGCGGGTCTTCCACACCGTCACGCCGAGGTACACCGAGAAGGCGATGAGGACCGGCACCCGCAGCAGGAGCCGGCGCGTCTCGAAGCGGGCCAGGGTGAGGACGGCCGCCCAGGAGGCGCGGGGATCGGCTGCCGTGACCGTGGCGGCCGGGGTCCCGGTGGTGAGGGTGGTCATGCGGCCACCTCCGTGTCCGTGCCGTCGAGGCCGTCGAGGGTGAGCAGGTAGCCGTCCTCCAGGGTGGGTTCGAGGAGGTCCGCGCCGGCGGGCGGGTCGCCCACGTTGCGGAAGGTGCCGAGCCCGGTGCGCCAGCCGGCCTTCGCGCCCGGGTCGCGTTCGGTGCTGCTCCACACCCGGCCGGCGGCCCGCGCGGTCAGCTCGGCGGGGGTGCCGTCGAAGCGGACGGTGCCGTCGGCCAGGACGACGACCCGGTGGCAGAGCATCGCCACGTCCTCGGTCTGGTGCGTGGACAGCAGCACCGTGCGGCCCTCACCGGCCCGCGCGATCAACTCCCGGAATCGCATCCGCTGTTCCGGGTCGAGTCCGACGGTGGGCTCGTCGAGGACGAGGAACGCGGGATCGCCGACGAGCGCCGCCGCCAGCGCCACCCGCTGCCGCATACCGCCGGACAGCTTGCGGATCCGCTTGCCGCGTACGTCGCCGAGGCCGGCCTCGTCGAGCACCCTGCGCACCTCGCGGTGGCGGGCGGCGCGGTCGGTGAGCTCCTTGAGGATCGCCACGTAGTCGACGAACTCGAAGGCGGTGAAGTCGGGGTGGAAGCCGGGCGTCTGCGGCAGATAGCCGAGGCTGCGCCGGACCTCCTGCCGGCCGCGCGAGGTGCCCGGGTCGTGACCGAGCACCGTGAAGGAGCCCCGGTCGGCCGGTACGGCGGTGGCGAGCACCCGCAGCAGCGTGGTCTTGCCCGCGCCGTTGGGCCCGAGCAGCCCGGTGACACCGGCGGACAGCCGCAGCGACACGTCGTCGAGGGCGCGGACACCGCCGTAACGGAGGCTCAGCCCGGAGGCGGAGACGGTGGGGGTCATACGGAACTCCCGTACAGGTGTGGACAGGTGGACGGAGTCGAAGGCGGCCGACCACCCCGGCACCCTGTCGGGGCGGGCCCCGGGGGGGGGGGGGACCCGGGGCCCCCCGTGGGCCCGGGGGGGCGCCCGGCGGGGGGGGGGGGGGGCCCCCCCCCCCCCCCCCACCCCCCCCCGCGGGGGCG
>NZ_JBHWHX010000024.1:110980-113461 GCF_042732315.1 Streptomyces sp. NPDC059787 | reverse complement strand
GTCACGCTCCATCGCGCGACCGGCCGTTTCTGCACGCGCACGTCTCCCACCCCCACTTCCCAAGGAGTGACGATGCGTCGAGTGACCGCACCACCACTTCCCCTCCCCCGGTCCGGACGGCGGGCGCGCTGGGTCACCACCGTGCTCGCGGTGCTGACCCTGCTCGCCGGAACGGCCCTCACCGTCTCCGGCACCGCGGCGGCGGCACCTCAGGCACCTCAGGCGTGGACCCCGAAACCCGTGCCGATGACCACCCCGTGGACCGATCGGGTCCCGGTCGACAACCCGCTGCCCGAGTACCCCCGTCCGCAGCTCACCCGGCCCGACTGGGCGAACCTCAACGGCGTCTGGGACTTCGCCGTCACCTCGGCGGACGCCGGCCGGCCCGCCTCGTTCACCGAGCGGATCCGGGTGCCCTTCGTGGCCGAGTCCGCGCTCTCGGGCATCCAGCGCAGGATCACCCGGAACGACAAGCTCTGGTACAAGCGCACCTTCACCGTCCCGTCCAACTGGAACGGCCGCCGCGTCCAGCTCAACTTCGGTGCCAGTGACTGGCGTACGACCGTGTGGGTCAACGACCGGCAGGCCGGCGCCACCCACAGCGGCGGCTACGACTCGTTCTCCTACGACATCACCGACCTGCTGAACGGCGGCACGAACACCGTCGTCGTCTCGGTGTGGGACCCCACACAGACCGGTGGTCAGGCGGTCGGCAAACAGCGGATCAACGACGTGACGCCCCATCCGGGTGGTGGCATCTTCTACACCGCCGCCTCCGGTATCTGGCAGACAGTGTGGCTGGAGCCCACAGCGTCCGCGCACATCACCCGCCTCGACATGGTGCCGGACCTCAGCAACAACCGTCTCAGGGTCACCGTGCGGGGCGCCGGGACCGCCGGCCACCAGGCCCGTGTCACCGTCTCCACCGGCGGCACCACGGTCGGCACCGCCACCGGCCCGGTCGGCGGTGAGTTCACCGTTCCGGTCCCGAACCCGCACCGGTGGAGCCCGGACGATCCCTTCCTGTACGACGTGAGGGCGGAACTGCTGCCCGGCGGTACGGCGGTCGACTCCGTCGGCAGCTACACCGGCATGCGCTCCATCGGCCTCGCCCGCGTCGACGGGCTTCTGCGCCCGGTGCTGAACGGGGAGTTCGTCTTCCAGACGGGCACCCTGGACCAGGGCTACTGGCCGGACGGCGTCTACACCGCGCCGACCGACGCCGCCCTCCGGTACGACCTGCAGAAGCACAAGGACCTCGGCTTCAACATGGTGCGCAAGCACATCAAGGTCGAGCCGCAGCGCTGGTTCTACTGGGCCGACCGGCTCGGTCTGCTGGTGTGGCAGGACATGCCCTCCATGGACCTGCGCACCCCCGACGCCGCCGCGCGCGTCCAGTGGGAGGCCGAGTACGACCGTGTCATCGACCAGCACCGCAGCTCCCCGTCGCTGGTGATGTGGGTCAACCAGAACGAGGGCTGGGGCCAGTACGACCAGGCGCGCATCGCCGACGAGGTCAAGGCGTACGACCCGTCCCGGCTGGTGAACAACATGAGCGGGGTCAACTGCTGCGGGGCCGTGGACGGCGGCAACGGTGATGTGGTCGACCACCATGTGTACGTGGGTCCCGGCACCACGGTGCCCAGCGCCACCCGCGCCGCCGTCCTCGGCGAGTTCGGTGGTCTCGGTTTCAAGGTGGCCGGCCACGAGTGGTACCCCGGCGGCGGCTTCAGCTACGAGGACCAGCCGGACCTCGCGCATCTGGACAACCGTTTCGTCGGCCTGCTGGACGGCATCCGTGAGGTCCGTATGCCCCGGGGTCTGTCCGCCTCGGTCTACACCGAGATCACCGATGTCGAGAACGAGGCCAACGGCCTGCTCACCTACGACCGTCAGGTGGTCAAGGTCGACGAGGCCAGGGTCAGGGCCGCCAACCGGGCCCTGATCGACGCGTCCCGCTCGTCGTCCGCTCCGGTGACCCTGCCCACCGGGCAGTACAAGTCCCTGCGCGTGACGACTCCGGGCCACACCGACCGCTATGTGCGGCACCAGGACGGCGCCGTGTTCACCGCGGTCGTGGCCGGCGGCAGTGACGCGCTGCTGAAGAACGACGCCACATGGAGGATCGTGCCCGGCCTGGCCAACAGCACCTGCTACTCCTTCGAGTCGCGGAACTACCCGGGCGAGTATCTGCGCCACCGCGAGTACCGCGTGTACAAGGAGGGCGGCAGTGGCGACCTGTTCCGTGCCGACGCCACCTTCTGCCCGGTCCGGGGCGCGAACGGCGGGGTGAGACTGTCCGCCTACAACTTCCCCGAGCAGTATCTGCGTCACTACAACGCCGAGTTGTGGCTGGCCACCCCGGGCGGGACCCACACGTGGGACACCCCCGCCCTCTTCGCCGAGGACACCACCTGGACGGTGGAGGCCCCCTGGGCCCCCTGACGCCATGAGAGACGGGGTGGTGCGGGCGCCCATGGG